>NZ_JBQKUL010000012.1:0-79381 GCF_054968565.1 Pseudoalteromonas sp. G5_S1_54_S4
GATGTTTATAAAGACTGTTTCATAATAGCCATCTTAAATAAGAAATACTGTTTGCATTGGTAGTAGTAGTTTTTCTGATATTACTGAGCACACCCTTTTTATGTAACTTTACACGGCCATAAGCAGGTTAAAAGCTAACTAATTGTTTACAAATATTTTTTGATGATTAATATAAACACAAAGGAATATAGGGACATTTGACGGTTTATAAACCGACAAAAGTCTTAAAAAAATGATTAGGCGAAAGGATAATTGTCGTGGGAAGAAAAAGTAGGTTAAAAAAAGAGCGTAGGGAATTAGAACAGCATGGATTAATTGAACGAACAGCCAATACACTTTTGTTGTTTGGTGAGCACAATCAATCTATCTATCGTTTTTTTCAAGAAGAGTGGCAAGCTGATGCCCTTGCGCGTGGCGAAGTTTGGTTAAGCACGTTAGAGGCTTGCAGGGCATACGAAGATCCTGAGCAAGGAGATCCTGAAGAGGCCTATGAAACCTACAATTCTGGTTATGCTGTAGGAGGTAGTAATGATCCGGGCTTTGTTGAGGTAGCCCGAAGAAGTGGGGTTTATATTGGCCCCGGTTGTAGTAACATAACCTTAAGTAACAATACAACTAAAACCATACTTCCAGATGCTTATGTATTGTGCACAACTACAGAATTTTCTCCTGAAAAATTAAGCGAAACGTTTGGTCGATACTGCGTAGAAGTTACAAACCCGAAGGACTTTTTTGTTTTAATTTCTGAATCCTTGGAAAAATCAAAAAAGATAAAAGAAGCTGCTGCAGGTAAGGTCATTTACAAAGATCGAAGCTATACCGGCATGGAGTCGCCTCCAGGTCCTATTGGTTTCGTAAAACCGCCTGATCTTTATGCAACACAAAGAGAATTTAGGCTGCTATGGGTGCCTGAAAATTCAAGTGGCCTTGCTCCGTTTCTCCTGAAATGTCCCGAGGCTGCTCATTTTTGTAAACGCATTGTCTAACAGAACAATCAATTTCGCGCTAATGTCAGTTGTTGAAGCTTCAGCCTTACAAATAGTTTAGTGTTGGAATCAATGTATATTTATATAATTACAGCTTCTATAGTTATTTAATTTATTGAAAATAAAGTCAAATTATCAACTTTTTTCAAGATTAGTGCCATATTAACATTTCCATAATTTTAGAAAAAACTTTCAATCCTTTTATATGACAGTTCAGTTTGGTAAAAAATGGTAATTATCTCGAGATTTCTAAATAAGACTGAAAAAGTAGAGTATTACTTTGCAATCATGCCAGACAATATGGAGCGTCCGTTTATTTTAGGTGCGCAAAGTGTTGATCCAAAGCTTCCTTCAATTGCTCAGTGGGGGGCATCTTCAAGATTTGGACTTGATAGTCTTGATACCATTGAAGGAAAGTTATGGAAAGATTGGCGCTTTTCTTTAGAAATGCTTGGTGCCTCATGGGTAATACCAATTATTGAAGAGTCAGTAATAAAAGATGATGTATCTCATGCGGTTAATGAAATCATATCTAAATCGTAAATCTGCAATTAACAAGGCGTAGTTGTCGGACTGTTTGTCTCGTTGCACTAAAAATAAGCCGCAAAGCACAGTGTTGGCATTGTTTAATAAAACCAACAATCCATACATAGCTAAACTCCTCAGCCAAACACGACCCTTTACTTAATCGATAAATCGTATTTTAAAATAAGAGCATCAATATAGCGGCTACGTAATGTGAGTTGCTTTTCGTGATCGGCGCCATGGCTGAGGGCTTTATTTAGAAGCTTCATGGCAGGGTGAATGCGGATGCGCTCATCTTTATCTAAACTGGCTTTGCTGCGCAACTCGGTTATATCGTCTACTAATAATCTGCCAATATCCACAGCCACAATTTCATCAATTAAGCCGTTTTGGGTGAGCACCCCATATTTACTGCATAAAAATTGTTGCCACACTTGCTGTAAATGTTCTTCTATTTCACAGCCAAACAATTCTTCGTTAAATATAAAGCCTTGCTGAGCAAGCTTTGCTAAACATTGGGTATAGTGCTGGGCAAACAGATTAAAAGCTTTGTTAGATGATTCAATTTTTTGTTTAACTAATCCTTGCCCCCAATTTACACAACCTCGGGGATAATAATCGTCGTATTCTTCACACTCATATAAGCCTGAGTAAGAGCTGCAACTCATCTGGTTTTTAATGCAATAACTTGGCTTAGGAAAAATGCTTTGAGCTTGCCAATCTTCAAGAGTTTCAGTGTCTATGTTGAGTGCTTGGCATAACTCATCAGTGTGATAAAAGTGAGTGCTTAAATAGTCAGATAAACGCATAGTGGCTCGCTTAATAGTAAAAAACAAAATACTGTTTATTTATACAGTTGTTTATTTTGTATCATCAAACTCAATAACACAAGCCATTTTATAATTAAATACTGGCTATCACTGCAAATAGCGCAGTAAATATGGTACAAATAGGGCAAGTATTAATAACAATGATTTTTTTATGCGCACCCTAGAACAAATTAAACAAGCAAGCCTTATTACTGCAATTAAAACACCTTACTTAGCCAATGGTGAGATCGATCTTGCAAAGTATGATGAACTCGTTGAAATACAAATTGCAGCGGGTGTTGACGGCATAGTTGTTGGTGGCACCACCGGTGAAGGCCAGTTAATGAACTGGGAAGAGCATTTAATGCTAATTGCGCACAGTGCCAATAAATTTGGTGAGCAATTACTGATTATAGGTAACACCGGTAGTAACAATACGCGCGAAGCAATTAAAGCAACAAAATATGGTTTTGCCAGCGGCATGCATGCCTCATTACAAATTAACCCTTACTACGGGCGCACATCAATTGCCGGTGTTAAAGAACACTTTAAACGTGTGCTTGATATTGGTCCGGCGTTTATTTACAACGTAGCAGGGCGCACAGGCCAAGACCTCACCCCTGATATTATTGAACCACTGGCCCAGCATGAGCACTTTATTGGTGTTAAAGAATGTGGTGGCAATGAGCGTATAGCGCACTATGAACAACAAGGTATTGCGTGTTGGTCTGGTAATGATGACGAAGCACACGATGCACGCCATACTCATAAAGCACATGGCGTTATTTCAGTTACGTCTAACTTGATCCCGGGTTTGTTCCGTCAATTAATGGATAGCAAAAATGATGCGTTAAATAATTCATTACAACCATTAATGAACTGGCTGTTTTGCGAGCCAAACCCAATTGCCATTAACACCGCGATGATCATGACAGGCGCGGTTAACCCAGTGTTTAGAATGCCTTATGTGCCGCTTAGCGATGAGCAACAGCAACAAGGTGAAACCCTAATTAATCAGCTTAATGAGCAAGATTTTGTCGGTAGTCGAGCGCAGTGTGTGGATATTAGTAAGGTTTTGATTTTATCTTAAACTGTTAGACTATTTATTAAATACTAAATTTTCAAAGCAGCCTACTGTGAACACAGAGGCTGCTTTTTATATTATTGCCAATAGTAGTTGAGTTTAAGCTGCCACATAACTGAATTAGCGTGAGTGACCGCTAATCTAATATCAATATCTTGGCTAATAGGCACTGCCAGTTCTAGTTTGGTTTGCGCAGGGTTTTTAGCATTTAAGAATGACTTTTCGTAGGATGCTTTAAGTTTAATACCTGAGTCAGTACCAGTAATAATCCCCACTTCTCCCGACGAATCATAAAAGTGGCTGTTTTTAGCTAAACCACCTAAATAACCATTAATTAAGCTATAGGCTAAGGTGTTGTTGCTAAATTGCCAAGCTTGTCCGGCTCCCCCCATAACAAAGCTACGTTTACAGGTTCTGCACAGTGCTGGTTGTCTGTCGAATCCAACATTAATTTTCCACGACCACTTAGATTCATTAGCCCAAGATAATTGGTTTGGATTGAATGACTCCAAATCTAATAAATGAACTTTGTTTATGTAAGTTTCGCCATCAGTAAACATCAGCTCGGTATCTAACATTTCTAAATTAGAAAATGGAATGCGGGCAATATCAGAGGCAAGGGTATCAAAATAACTCAACCTAAAACCCAAAGTGTACTGTGTTTGCTCAGCCGTGTGCACCGCAGAAACTGAGCTATTAGAGGGCTTTTGCCCTTGATGTGGTGGCTGTTGGGTAAATTGAAATTTTACTTTGTTTTCGCCCATTGGCAGCTTTAAGCGCGCTTTAATAAGTGCATTCTTTAACTCACTTATTTTTACTGGGGTTTGCTTTTGAATTTGTTTTACTTGTACGAGTTCAAATAAAGCGCCAATAATGGCTTTTTGAGAGTGTACTGGCAAAGCTAAAAACGATTCGTTTTTAAGTACAGGTGATTCGGCAAAGATTTGTTTTGCAAAGCTGAGCTCTTTTTCACTTAAAAATTGAACATGTTTGGTAAATACAGTGTCGCGCGAGGGGGTAAATGTGATCTTTTTAACCGCCGATTGGCCTTGGTAAGTGGCCGTGTTTAATCTTGAAAAAATAGTGGCTGGTATTACCCAAGGAGCGCCTTCGCTGGTTAGTTGATCGCCAATAACAAGTTCAATAATTTGAGCAAGATGAAACGCGCAGTTTTCATCGGCAAAGTAATAATCAAATTCAGTGCCTAAAATTTCCCATAAGTGATTAGCAATAAAAACCACATCGCGCTCGTTTAGATTGAGGGTATATTCCCATAAATCTCTTAATTCTATTTCACCATAGTTGTGCTGGTGGCGATAAAACAATTGATCTGAAAAACCGGCTTTATAACCACCAAACAAGCCCTTGATAATATACACCAAGCCGTTTTCATTATCTGGAACGTGTGCGCCATAGTTAATACTGTAATCTAATAATTTGTTTTTTGATTCGGTCGAGCGATTAAGTTTAAGTAATAAATGACCATATAATGATGCGGGATTACTCATATAACCAGATGCAAATACTAAACTAACAGAGTGAATTGCTTGTTGCTCTCGCCATTGCTTTAATTTTGGGCACTCTGCAGCTGGCATTGAAAAGGTTAAACCTTGCTCTTTGAGCCATTGGTAACGAGCAGGGTAGCGACATGGCATTGAGGGCAGGTTATTAAAAGCATGGATTGTTGCTTTTAATTCGGCAGCCGGATCAGTACGTCCGTTATCTGCAATAAAAAATGATGCGTTAGTAATATAACTGATGGTAGCTGGTTGGTTTTTGTAATGCCCTAATTTCAACCATATTGGGTGTTTGGCTAAAACAGAGATAGATTGCGTGGCAGAGCTTGAGAAAGAGATGAATAAAAAAGCACTAATTAAATAAAATAGAGGTTTCATTGTTTAACCAAAAAAAAGGGCTGTTAAGCCCTTTAATTATTAGATTGCAGCGCATTGAGATGAAAAGTTAGTTGTAATTTTACCTTCAACTAATTCATAAAATGCTTGTGCATTGTCTATTGGCGCGTTTGCGTAATCGTTACGTACCGAAGTGATAATTTGTTGATGTGCAGTTACATCACAACCACGTACGTTAAGCATTGCAGCGATATACTCGCCTTCACCCTGTGCTATTTCTTGTTCTAATACAGGAAAAGTTTGTTGAATAAACTGCGCTGTTTTTACGTTAGCGCCTTCACAACTTTCTACTGAAGAGATGTTAGAAGACACTGCAGTTGTGCCTAAATCCCAAATAATATTAGAAATTGCTGCAGCAACGCCATTATCTGGGAAAACCATCGCGCCAATACCGCATTGTTGCCATGGGTTGATGCCACTTTTTGCTTGTGACGGCATTGAAACAAACGCGCTTACTAATACCGCAGCAGTTAAACATCTTTTTATCATTATTAATTTCCTTTAATTTATATTCACCCAACAAAATGGGCGGGAAAGTGTACCTGCTTTTTTTATTTAAATGCAAATGGTTATGTAACACAATGTAAAAGAACGGTGTAAAGTTTATAAAATCGCAATAAAGAAGTGAATAAGCGAGGATTAATATTGCGAGTTAAAATCATTTAGCTAACTCAAACAGCGTCTAATAATAGCTAATTACCCCGCATTTTATAAATTAGTGTTTTATGGTGTTTAAAACTAACTGTTTAAGCGATTTTACTGTATAATTTGCGACCCTTGATAATGTGGCCGCAGGTTATACAGCAATGAATTTTAAATCTTTTAGTTTTGCCCCTGAACTTATTCAGGCGTTAGACGAACTTAATTACCACACCCTTACGCCCATTCAGCGCGCAGCTATTCCGGCTGTTCGTAAAGGTAAAGACGTTTTAGCGAGTGCGCAAACCGGCACAGGTAAAACCGCTGCCTTTGCACTCCCTATTATCCAAAAGTTATTTGAGTCAGATAGCAGTACTACGAATGCGCCAAGCGCCTTAGTCCTTGCACCTACGCGTGAGCTTGCAGAGCAAATAGCGAATAACTTTAAAGACTTTGCTAAGTACACTTCGCTAAAAGTAGTGAGTTTATTTGGTGGTGTTAATACCGCAGGACAAGAAATTGCACTCAAAGAAGGTGTGGATATTGTAGTAGCAACACCAGGGCGTTTACTTGATCATATTCGTTTAGGTAACTTAAGCCTTGCCCAAGTAAAACACTTAGTACTTGATGAAGCTGACCGTATGCTTGATATGGGCTTTATTAATGACATGCAAAGCGTAATAAAAAGCTGTTCTGATGAGCGTCAAATTTTATTGTTTTCAGCTACTTTCCCAGCAGCAATTAAACAGTTTGCCTCTAAAGTGTTAAAGCAGCCTGAAATTGTCCGTGTTGATCAAACTAACAGCACCGCAAGCACAGTACAACACGTGGTTTACCCAGTAGAAGAGCGCCGTAAGCAAGAGTTGCTTTCTGAACTGATTGGTAAGAAAAACTGGCAGCAAGTGCTAGTGTTTGTAAACATGAAAGAAACCGCAGATGAGTTAGTGACTGAACTTAACCTAGACGGTATCCCAGCGGCAGTATGTCATGGCGATAAATCGCAAGGTAACCGTCGTCGTGCGTTGCGTGAATTTAAAGAAGGCAAAGTACGCGTGCTAGTTGCAACAGAAGTGGCAGCCCGTGGTATCGATATTGACGGTTTACCGCGCGTTATTAATATTGATTTACCTTGGCTTGCTGAAGATTACGTACACCGTATTGGCCGTACCGGTCGTGCTGGTAACCAAGGACAAGCAATTTCGTTTGTGAGTCGCGAAGAAGAAAACATGTTGTTTGAAATTGAAACCTTAATTGGTCAAAAAATTAAACGTGTTTACTTAGAAGGTTACGAAGTAAGTAATCGTGAAGTACTGATTGATAAGATTGGTAAAAAGCCAGCGCATTTACGCCGTACCCGTGCTAACAAGCCATCAGGCCAGGCTACCGGTGAAGCGAGAGCGAAAAACCGTTCGCGAATTTCTAATGTACGTAAAAGCTTAAAAGGCGAAAAGCTGTCACTTAAAAAGTAAGACAGCTAAGCCATTAAAAAAACCTGAGTTTAC
This sequence comes from Pseudoalteromonas sp. G5_S1_54_S4, assembly GCF_054968565.1. Lineage (NCBI taxonomy): Bacteria > Pseudomonadati > Pseudomonadota > Gammaproteobacteria > Alteromonadales > Pseudoalteromonadaceae > Pseudoalteromonas > Pseudoalteromonas sp. G5_S1_54_S4. The sequence goes on from NZ_JBQKUL010000012.1 coordinate 7,459, forward strand.
TCAGGTTTTTTTGTGCCTAATACATTATCGATAATAGCAGCGTACGCATAAGCAGCCGCTTCATCGTTTTGATTAGCAATAACCGACAAACCTACCGGTAAGTGGCTTAATTTGCCAACCGGTAAAGTAATATGGGTCGTCCCTGCAATGGCAGGCAATGAACTGCTACTGCCTTTAAAGTTATCGCCGTTAATTAAATCGGTTTTCCAAGCCGGTGAAACGGTGGGCGTAATTACAATATCTAGCTTATTATTGCGGTATAAATTGCTAATAGCGCGCTTTGCAAGTGCGCGATATCGCGCTTTGGTGCTTTTGTATTGTTGTTTTTCACTCAAATCAACCGCGTTAGCTTGTTGTAAAATATCTTGCTCAAAGTAGGGCATTTCCTGCTGTTTATTTGCGATATTAAATGCGATTAACTCGTCTAAACTTTTTACCGTTACCTGCGTTGGTGTTTTGCTTAAGTAGTGGTTAATTTCGGCTTTAAAGTCGTAAAGTAGGATGGCGTATTCATCAACGTAAAGCGTGCTTAAATCATCTTTTACTTCAACATTGACTAGCGTATGACCTGCGTCTTTTAATGTTTGTAACTGCTTAGCGTAAAGCTTTTGTGTTGCCACAGTAAACTTATTGGCAGGTAAAGCGCCTATTCTCAGTGACGGCTTAGGCGCTATGCCATCAAGCGTTCTATTTACGTTGAGTGTTGATACATCATTAGGGTCCTCCCCTTGAATGACGGACAATACTGCGAGTGCATCTTTTAAAGAATGCGCCATTGGACCTACCGAATCTTGGCTACTAGAAAGGGGGATCACGCCTGCGCGTGAAACTTGCCCCATACTGGGTTTAATGGCGTACACCCCATTAACCGAAGCAGGGCAGGTAATCGAACCGTCGGTTTCTGTGCCCAGCGCAATAGGCGCAAAATTTAAAGCAACCGCCACGGCAGAGCCTGAGCTTGAGCCACACGGATTACGAGTTACATCATGGGCGTTATGGGTTTGTCCGCCAATGGCACTCCAGCCAGATGACGAATATGATGAGCGAAAATTAGCCCATTCACTTAAGTTCGCTTTGCCTAAAATAATAGCGCCTGCTTGGCGTAATTGTTTAACCACAAAGGCATCTTTATCGGTAACGTTATTTTTAAGTGCCAGTGAACCTGCTGTGGTGGGTAATGTACCTGTTGTTTCAATGTTATCTTTTAGTAATACCGCAATACCATGTAAAGGGCCTGCCCATTTTCTGGCTTTAAACAGCGCATCGAGTTGTTTGGCTTGTTCAATTGCAGTGGGCTCAATACTAATTACCGCATTATATTTAGGATTGAGAGCGTTTATTCTGTCGATATAAGTGCGGGTAAGCTGCTCAGCCGTGGTGGTATTATTTTTATAGGCACTGTGAATGTCACTAATGGTTTTAAGCTCTGTATTGTTAGCCGCTGCGTGTAAGTTAGTTATCGTACAAACACATAATGTTAAAAGTAGCCGTTTTATACTCATTGTTATTATCTATTTTGTGAAAACATAGGTTATTTTTAGCACAAAAAAACCTCACGTTGTGAGGTTTTTCGATAAAGGTCGATTAAATCGAGTTAGGCGTTTTCTAGCATCGATAACGCAACCGCTTCAGCGGCTTTAATGCCATCAATACCCGCTGATAAAATACCGCCTGCATAACCTGCGCCTTCACCTGCAGGGTAAAGCCCTTTAGTATTAATACTTTGGAAGGTTTTATCGCGCTTGATACTTATTGGTGATGAAGTACGCGTTTCTACCCCAGTGAGTAAGCCATCATTAGTTGAAAAACCACGAATTTGCTTGTTAAAGGCTGGAATTGCTTCACGCAAGGCTTCAATCGCAAAAGGAGGTAATACGTTGCTTAAATCAGTCAGTTTTATACCTGGCGTATACGAAGGCTGTACATCGCCTAAATTAGCCGACGATTTACCTTTTAAAAAGTCACCAATCAGCTGTGCTGGGGCATCATAATTTTTACCACCCAGCTCATAGGCTTGCTCTTCTAGCTTACGCTGTAAATCGATACCAGCTAAAGGGTGGCCTGGAAAATCTTTTTCTGGCGAAATACCCACTACAATAGCGCTGTTAGCATTACGTTCACTACGTGAATATTGGCTCATACCGTTGGTAACCACACGGCCTTCTTCAGAGGTAGCGGCAACTACAGTGCCGCCAGGGCACATACAAAAGCTATATACAGTTCGGCCATTATTACAATGGTGTACCAATTTGTAATCGGCAGAGCCTAAAATAGGGTTACCCGCATTATCACCAAAGCGGCATTCATCAATCATTGATTGCTTATGTTCTATTCTAAAGCCTACTGAAAAGGGTTTTGCTTCAACATAAATGCCTTTATCGTGGATCATTTTAAACGTATCACGGGCACTGTGACCAACCGCTAAAACCACATGGCGAGTTTCAAGCTTTTCACCATTAGAAAGTGTCAGCCCTGTAACTTGGCCGTTGTCTAAATGGATATCGTCAACGCGGGTGCTAAAACGAATCTCACCACCAAGTTCTATAATTCGGGCGCGCATTTTTTCAATCATGGTTACTAGTTTAAAAGTACCAATGTGCGGCTTACTAACGTATAAAATTTCTTCAGGAGCACCAGCCTCTACAAATTCAGTGATCACTTTACGGCCATAATGTTTAGGATCTTTTACTTGGCTGTAGAGCTTACCGTCTGAGAACGTGCCTGCACCACCTTCACCAAACTGAACGTTTGATTCGGTATTGAGGGCCTTTTTACGCCAAAAGCCAAAGGTGTCTTTGGTGCGTTCACGTACCTCTTTACCGCGCTCTAGAATTATTGGTTTAAAGCCCATTTGTGCCAGCACTAAACCGGCAAATAAACCACATGGGCCAAAGCCAATTACTACAGGACGCTCTTTAATGCTGCTATTAGCGTGTGCTACAAATTTGTAGTTGGTGTCAGGGGAGACTTTAACGTGTTGGTCTTTTTCAAACGAGGCTAACAGTTGTGCTTCGTTATCTACCTCAACATCAAGCGTGTAAATCAGTAAAATGGCGCTTTTTTTACGTGCATCGTAACCGCGTTTAAACACATTGTAGCTGTGTAGCTGCTCTGGACTTATATTTAATTTATTGATGATGGCTTGGCCAATGGCATTTTCGTCATGGTCAAGCGGCAGCTTTATTTCGGTTAAACGTATCATTAATATCTCTTTTGGTGTCATAGCGGAAAGTAAATTCCGCTCACAATAAGGGGTGTGCACAAAGCGCTGATTTATAAGCGCCATATGTTACGTTAAATTGCCCACTTTTGGCACTTATTTATTGTGTTTTGGTAAGGGTTGGGTATGATCCGCAGCTGTTATTGTGAAACATTAGGTATTAAACCATTATGGCGTTTGTAGTCACCGAAAACTGTATAAAATGTAAGTATACTGATTGCGTATCAGTATGCCCTGCAGATGCATTTTTTGAAGGTCCTAATTTTTTGGCTATTAGCCCTATTGACTGTATTGACTGTGGTTTATGCGTACCTGAGTGTGCCGCTGATGCTATTTTTCAAGAAGATGAATTACCTGAATCGCAAAAAGAGTTTACCCAATTAAATGCGGAGCTAGCAGAAATATGGCCACGCATCACCCAAGTTAAACCCGCCCCAGAAGATGCCGATAGCTGGAATGGTGTGGCTAATAAATTAAAACTTCTCGACACATAATCATTCCACTTCGTTGTGTATTGGTTTTTTGTTAATTTTATTGCAAATAATAGCGCGCAACTATTAACAAATGTACCTGTATAATTTACACTCCTGAGCAAAGTTTACTTTTAACAAGTAAATAAACCTAAATGGATGTTTATGCAGTACTTTATACCTATAAAAATAACAACATTGCTGTGTTTTATCAGCTTCAGCCTCGGTTTAACTCTCAGCCCTAATGCACTTGCCGATAAGCTTAATTATCAACTCGCGCACATTAATAAAAATATTGATGTAGATGGCGTGCTTAACGAGCCACATTGGCAACAAGCAACACATGTTGCGGTAAATTATCAAGATGAGCCGAATGAAAAAGGCACACCGCCAGTAAAAACCGATGCATACCTTTATGACGATGGTCATAATTTATATGTGGCGTTTGTAGCTTATGACCCCGATCCGAGTAAAATTCGCGCGGCGCTTCGTGACAGAGATACCCTCTGGCAAGATGATACTGTCGGTTTGGTGATTGATACCTTTAACGATGAACGTACAGGCTATGAGTTTTATGTAAACCCACTGGGCGCTCAAGGTGACCTTCGCATGACGGATACCGATGAATGGGTGTCAGATTTATCGTGGGATGCCATTTGGGACAGTGCCGGTACCGTAAACGAGCAAGGTTACGTAGTTGAAATGCGTATTCCGTTTAAAGCGCTGCGATTTGCGCAAAATAAAGATCAATCTACCTGGGGTTTTGCTGTAATGCGAAACTATCAGCGTGATGTGTTGTATCAATTATCAAGCACAGGCTTTGACCGTGATATTAAATGTAGTTTATGTCAGTTTGATAAAATAAGCGGATTTAATAATTTAGCACCGAGTAAAAACCTGCAATTAACGCCAACCTTAACCGCATTAAGAAACGATCAAAAAACACAAGTACCTGGTGCGTGGGATAATGGCGATGTAGACACTGAGATAGGGCTTGACCTTCGTTGGGGGGTTACCAAAGATGCGGTAATTAATGCCACAATAAACCCAGACTTTTCTCAGGTAGAAACCGATTCGTTAGAGCTGGATGTAAACACCACTTATTCTATTTATTACGCTGAAAAACGTCCGTTCTTCTTAGATGGCGCGTCTTATTTTAAAAGTAATTTATTTGAGCTGCTGTATACCCGTACCATAGCTGAGCCAAATATTGGCGCCAAGCTGACCGGTAAAACCGACAGTCACAGTTATGCGCTGATGTTTGCAGATGACGATAACAGTAATATTTTATTGCCAAGTAACCAAGGCTCGGGCTTTGCCAACTTAAATGATAAAACCAAAGCGGCGGTGGCACGTTATCAATATGATATTGGCCAACAAGGTACTATTGGTGTCACTTCTACACATAGAGAAAGTAGTGACTACCATAATACGGTGCTATCGGTTGATGGAAGCTATTGGTTTAATCAGTCAGATACGCTTAATTATCAAATCGCGAATGCTGATACCAATAACTCGCCGTTTTTAGTTGATAACTACAATTTAGCAGACTCTCAGTCGGATATGGCGTATGCATTAAAGCTGACACGCGATAAGCGTGATTATAAGCTCTACGCGACCTATGACAATATTGGTGAGGATTACCGGACCGATTTAGGTTATCAAGAAAAGGTAGACTATGAAAAAGTAGGTTTTGGTGGCGGACAAACTTGGTATGGTGATGAACATGATATGCTAACAACCTGGTCATACACCGCCGATTGGGATAAAACCTGGGCGCAAAATGGCGAGTTACTTGAAGAAGAATACGAAGGTTACATGACCTTTCAAGGTCAAAAGCAGTCTGTATTTGAGCTGGGTTTGTTAAATCGCTATGAAAATTATAACGGCAAGTTTTATAACCAAAATATTGGTTATTTTTATACGGCTTTTAGACCGTCAAAAGATCTGAGATTATCGTTATATGCCGAATATGCAAGCCGTATAGATTACACTAATGAGCAGCTAGGCGATGTTTTAACCACACAATCGCAGGCTGTTTGGGATATTAATAACCATTGGCAGGTCGATGTTAGGCATAATTATAGCCATTTAGATGATTACCAAGGGCGACGTGTTTTTACCGCAAACCTTATTGATTTTAGGCTTTATTATAAGTTTAGTATGCGCGCTATGCTTAAGCTGATTTTACAGTTTGAAGATATAGACAGAGATGAGGATGCTTACTTTTATCAGGTTAGCGAAATCAACAAAGATTACGGTAGTCAGCTGGTGTACTCATACAAAATTAACGCACAAACGCTATTTTATTTAGGTTATTCAGATAAAGGTTATCAGGATGACTCGTTAAAAAGCATTGAGCGAGACCAACGTACTTTCTTTACTAAAGTCAGTTATGCGTGGCAGTTATAACGCTATAAATAATATAAAAGTAAGATTTTGCTAGGCAATAAAAAAACACGCTAACCAGTAGCGTGTTTTTTTGTATTTACTAAATGGTAAACCTAGTTATTACAAGTCAAATGTACGTGAGATAGCAAGTACAATTCGCTCATCGGCATAATCGTAGTCTAGGCTGGTATTTTCAGCTGCTACTTCAATACCAAATCCTTCATAGCTTGTTTGGTATGCTAAGCGATAATGATGATACGATTTATCGCCCTTAGCTTCATCCCATTGGAACTTATTGCCATCGAGTGAGTTTGAAATATCAAAGCTGGCACGAATCGCATGATTTGGCGCAAGCTCGTAAGTGTGCGCAATCATAGAAATCACATGGCCAGTATCGTAGCCAAAGTAATCCCAGCTGTACCAAAAGTTAAGCTCTGTTTGGCCGTAGTCACTGGTGTAACCAAATTTAGTATACGCTTCGGCGTAGTTACCATCGCTGTTATTACCTTGGTAAGTGTAATAAGCAATACCGTAATCCAGGCTTACTTGTTCGTTTAACTGAATGTATCGGCCTACATAAGCATCTAGTTCAAAGTCGGTGTCATCACCAAAATCTACGTTTGATGCCCATACACCGGCATAAACACCGTTATCATACGCGTAGTCAAGGCTTGCTTGCAGTGCCGGATCGTTATCTGTTTGTGATACACCATTAAAGGTGTAATCAGATGCAGCCGTAATCGTTGTTGACCAGTTAGCCGCTGCCGTTGTTGATAAAACGGTGAACGGTAAAGCGATAAAAAGTTGTTTTAATTTATTGTTCATGTGTTTTACTAGCTGATAGTTTCTATTTTTGTGTAATCAATTTTATTCGCTTTAGGCGATCCTTCGATATTGCTGACCGTTTTAAGTTTGCTGTAGGCAATAAAACCAAGGCAAATAAAGAATAACCCTATAACTAAAGCACCCACCCATTGAATTTGCAAAAACTCAAGCTTAAATAGCAATGTTAGTAGCGACAAAGCGACAACGTTCATGGCAATATATTTAAATTTACCAAAGCGTTTTACGGTTAGGTTTAAATTATCTGTGTATAAACGAATCAGTGAATCGAGCGAGTTAATAACAAATACGATACCTACAAACACCATAGCAAAGTTTTTGATTCCCTCGGTTGGAATACCGGCTTCATGGTAGTGATATAACACACTAAACCAGATAGCGATTGGAATCGATGGGAAAATCAGCATAGCACCAAGGACTTGATAGGTTTTTAAACCGCCCACAAAACGCGATGTAAATTGACCAATCATAATGCTCCACGCAAACCACCAAAATAAGTAAAACTCATGGTAATCATTCAGTGGTAATACAAACTCATTGATGTTGGCAAAGTAATTACCAATTAATCCAATGTTTTTAGTAAATGCAGAGAGTTCGCTATCGCCAAATAAGAAGGCATCAGCCCACATAAAGCCAATTAGGGCTATAAACAACCAAGTAGTTGCAATACTTAAAAAGCGTACATATTTAATATCGGTACTTGAATACACCGCAAAACAAATAGCGGCAAGCACGATTAAGTAAAACTCAGGAATAACATTTGAGCCGTCTCCGAGTTCAGGTAAATACCACGGTAGGTTGCTCAATAGTAAGTAAGCGGTAAACGCACAAGTACCAATGATAACTACGTTGTTTAAAAATTTAACCCATGGAATTTCAAAAAATTTTACTTTGGGTTCTATTACACAGAAATAAAAGCACGTAAGAAAATAAAATCCCCAAATTAAAAATCCCCAATAACCAAACTCAATAGAGAGAGGGTTGGCAAATGCATATTCTGGGCTTGCTTTTATGTCTGCATAACCGGCAAATTCGGTTAAAGGAAACATAATGAGGCCAACGTCTAGGCCCGAGGTAAACAGGATTGCTATAAAGGTGAATGTTCTCACTGGTGTGACGCCTACTACGCGTACATTGCCCCATTTAATTAAAATAGCAACAATCGCAAGTAAGGTGAAAATAATGCCAGCATTAAGCCAAATAGTCATTATCGCCCTCCCAGAATGAATAAAAGTAACACATATATACTCCGTTTTTTATTGTGCTTGCATTAACACAGGCATAACCTATTTATGCTTGTGAGCCACTGCAAGGCGCATAAAGGCACTCCTTAAAGCATTTTGCTTAAAGGAGTGGCCTTTATGGCAGGCTAAATTAAAGGGTTTTATTTCGTTGTGTAGTTTGCCAATCAGTGGCATTCACAACATCAACTCCTGTATGAGCTAAGGGCTTATTTCCTAAAATAATATCAGCGGCTTTTTCGGCAACCATAATGGTAGGCGCATTTAAATTACCGTTAGGTATTGTTGGAAAAATTGACGAGTCAACCACACGCAAGCTTTGCATGCCATGCACTTGAGTGTTTGAATTAACCACCGCCATGGCGTCTTCACCCATTTTACAAGAGCAAGAAGGGTGGTAAGCACTTTCTACTGCTTGGCGCACAAAGGCATCAATTTGCTCATCAGTTTGAACTTGTTGCCCTGGTTGAATTTCTTCACCACGGAAATTGTCAAAGGCAGGTTGTTCAATGATTTCACGCGTTAAACGTACGCACGCTCTAAAGCCTTCAATGTCGTCTTGATGCTCAAGATAATTAAACACAATTTTTGGTGGTTGTGTTGGATCAGCTGATGCAATGGTGACACTGCCACGACTTTTAGGTTTGTTATGACCTACATGCACTTGAAAACCATGCCCTGCAAAAGCACTGCGTCCATCGTAACGCATTGCTGCCGGTAAAAAGTGATACTGAATATCTGGCCATTCAACACCGGGTTTTGAGCGAATAAACGCACATGATTCAAAGTGATTAGTTGAGCCTAAACCTTTACGGGTAAGCAGCCATTTTGCACCAATCAAGCCTTTTGAAAACAAGCCTAATTTACCGTTTAAAGTAATGGGTTGTTTACACTTATATTGAAAGTAAAACTCGAGATGATCTTGCAAGTTTTGACCAACACCTGGTAGGTGATGTTTTACTTCAACACCTGCTTTTTCAAGTATTTGTGTATCACCAATACCGGACAGTTGTAACAGGTGAGGTGAACCGATAGAGCCCGCACTTAAAATAACCTCTTTATTTGCTTTGGCTGTTTTAACTGTGCCATTGAGCTTGTATTCAATACCGGTTGCTTTTTTACCGTCTAAAATAACGCGCTGCGCAAGTGCACCGGTTACAATTGTTAAATTACTGCGATGCTTAATCGGATCTAAATATTCACGAGAGGCTGAGCTGCGCACACCGTTTTTAACGGTCATGTGCATAGGGCCAAAGCCTTCTTGTTGAGCACTATTATAATCAGCTGTAGTGGCATAACCCGCTTGAGCACCAGCATCAATAAAGGCGCTATACAAAGGGTTTTCCATGTTATTACCGTTATTAACGCCAAGGGGGCCTTTTCCACCACGATGGCTGTTTTCACCTAGGTAAAAACTTTCTGCTTTTTTAAAATACGGTAAACAGGCTTGATAATCCCAGCCATTAGCGCCATGTTGCTGCCATTCATCAAAATCTTTCGCATGACCACGTACATACACCATGCCATTAATAGATGATGAGCCGCCAAGCACTTTACCGCGTGGGCAGTGCATTTCACGGTTATCTAAGTACTTTTCTGGCTGCGTATGAAATTGCCACGCATACTTATCGGTATTCATTGGAATCGACAGAGCAGTGGGCATTTTAATAAAGATGCTTTTATCGCTGCCGCCGGTTTCAAGTAACAATACTTTGTTACTTGAATCTTCAGACAAGCGATTTGCTAACACACAGCCTGCAGAGCCTGCGCCTACAATAATATAATCAAAAGAGTGGTTCATAATGATTCCTTAAAATGGGCTTTCTATGTCAGCCATACCAACATAAACAGACTTAGTTTGCGTGTAATGATCAAGCGTTTGTATGCCGTTTTCGCGGCCGATACCTGATTGCTTATAGCCACCTACAGGCATTTCTGCCGGCGAGTTACCGTAAGCATTGATCCAACAAATACCGGCTTGTAGCTGATGAATAACGCGATGAGCACGTTTAATATCGCTGGTGAAAACGCCTGCAGCTAAACCTAAGTGAGTGCCGTTAGCACGTGCAATTACATCATCTTCGTCATCAAATACTAAAACGCTCATTACTGGGCCAAAAATTTCTTCTTTAACGATGGTCATTTCATCGTTGCAATCAACAAATACGGTTGGCGCTACAAAATAACCATTTGGCGCAGATGCTGGTGAAAGCGTTGAGCCACCGGTTAATAGCGTTGCCCCTTCTTCAAGGCCTTTGTTGATGTAGCTCAGCACTAAATCTTGATGCTTTTTAGAAATAAGCGCGCCAAAGTTAGTGTTTAAATCTTGTGGATCACCGGCAATAATATTGTTTTCGGTGCGAGTTTTAAGCTCATCAATAAACTGCTGGTACACATTTTTGTGAACATAGATACGAGTGCAATTAGTACAAATTTCACCTTGGGTATAAAAGTTCCCTAACATTGCCGCGCTTACTGCTTGCTCTATATTGGCATCGTCAAAGACAAGTAACGGCGATTTACCACCTAGTTCCATAGTCACATCTTTTAATGTACCTGCAGCACTGGCGACGACTTTCTTACCGGTACCTACTTCACCAGTAAACGATACTTTTTCAATATCTTGGTGTGCAGTAAGCCATTGGCCTACTTCACTCGCGCCTTGAACTACATTGAATACGCCAGCGGGTACACCTGCTTCAATAAACACCTCTGCTAATTTAATTGCGCCAAGCGGGGTTTCTTCTGAAGGTTTAAAAATAAATGCATTACCCGCTGCAAGGGCAGGGCCAGACTTCCAACATGCAATTTGTAATGGGTAGTTCCATGCACCAATACCAGCACAAATACCTAAAGGCTCTTTGCGTGTGTAGTAAAAGTCATCGCCAACCATTTGTTGTTGACCAACTTGTGCAGGGGCAAGGCCTGCAAAATATTCAATTACATCTGCACCTGTTTCAACATCTACGCAGTTAGCTTCTTGCATTGGTTTACCGGTATCGAGCACTTCAACTAGTGCAAGCTCATCATTACGCTTGCGTAAAATAGCAACGGCGGTTAATAAAATACGGCTGCGCTCAATAGGGGTCATGGCTGACCAAACTTTAAAGCCTTGTTTTGCACTTTCAATTGCTGCGTTTTGAACGTATTCATCGGCAACTTCAACGGCATAAATTACTTGGCCGGTTGCAGGATTTACTACATCAAATGTTTCGCCGCTTTTGTTTGCAAGGAATTGACCGTTGATAAAGTTTTGATAGATAGGTGTAGTCACGTTAGGCTCCATATTGCTTGATAAGTGAATGCACGTAGTTTTTAGCCAGTGATTCACTGTGTTTAAACTGATTTTCGTCTGATTGGCTTAATACGGCTCGTAGCCATAAACCATCGATCATTGCTGCGGTTAACTCTGCCGCGAGATTTGCTTGCGCTAAAGGCATTAATTGCTTAAATGAAACGGTTAAATTGCTTTGCAAGCGTTTGCTGTTTACATTTTGTAAACGATGAAGTTCCTTGTCGTGCATTGATTGCGCCCAAAAACTTAACCACGTCCGAGTGGTGTCTTTTCGTTGTTGTACTAGCGCAAAGTTTGATTCAACAATAAACATTAACCTTTGAGTTGGCGTGGTCTTTTCATCTACTTTGCTGATCAAGTCATCTTTCAAGTTAGACAGTAAGTAACGCACAGTTGCTTCAATTAGCCCCTGTTTCCCACCAAAGTAATGGCTAATTATGCCAGAGGACATCCCCGCATTTTTGCTAATACTATTAATTGTGGTTGCTTGTAACCCTTTTTGAGCAACTGACTCTATTGTTGCGTCAATTAGCTGCTGACGCCTTACAGGTTCCATTCCAACTTTAGGCATAATTTTTATTAATTGATCGTTCAATAAAGATAAGCTTAAGGTAATAGCTCTAACAATTCAAGGTTCGTGCAAATGGTGAGTGTCTGAAATGTGGATAAATAATTAATAAAATAAGTCTAAAATGAAGTTATATTAACAAGCTGGATTTTTATAAAATATCATTTAATAACAACTTGTTACGTGTGTTTTTTTGATTGCTTTTTGCGGTGTAAATATTTTTTTTACATAATTGGTGAAACTTTTAGTGATTTATTTATTAGTGTGATAAATATTAGAGTACTAATTGTATTTTTTGTGGGCAGGTTACTTTAAAAAGCGGTAAGGCGAGTTTGTGGGAAGATCCAAGAAAAAAGATTTAGGAAGTGTAATATGAGATTAATTTACAGAAATGTTAACTTAGTGAAGAGATAAATAAAGACGCTGTTTAGGTTTCAACAACGCCTTTAAATAACAAAGGATAACGTCTTAAACGGTTGCCAATATAATCGTCAGCCATAATTTGGTCGCAAATTTCATCAATATTATCGGTCGCTTCAAATACCCAATCAAAGCGTTCTATTGCAAGTAAAAATCCACGTTTTAAATGCGTTTGCGCACGGTAATAAGCAAGGTTGTTTTTGATGAGTTGCAGTTTTTCAGGCTCTGCTTTTAATTGCGCAATAACTCGGTTAATAAACTGCAAATTGCGCGAACTGGTTGGTCTGTTTCTTCTATTTGTTGATCGCATCACTCTTCATTAGCTATGTTGTAAAGTTTTTTCAAAAAGTCGTCTTTGTGTTTGTCATGTTCATAATCAAGGTGATAAGTATTATGAAACCCAAAGCGAAGTAAAACACCACTGCCTTGTAAATAGACGGTATAGCCGTCAATATCAGAAAATGCAGTGATCCCTTGATAAAATTTACCTTCTTCTGTGACTTCTCCGCGTTGTTGAATGCGTTCGTAAACCGCTAGAATCTGTTTATTGTCGATTTCATTTTTCATTGTTTGTCCCTTTTATTTAATCACTCATACGCTATAGAAGTGAGGGTCGATCATCATAAAAACAATAGTCTAAAAAGTATGATATTGCTTTGTTATTTTTCATTTATAAATTATGCTCAAAGTTCACTTTTTGTTGAGCTTTTACCATGATAGACAAAGCGTTACTTTTGAAAACTCGTGAATTATCCGACCAACTCATTGCATTGCAAACACCCATTAGAATACTCGATGCAATAAATTGGGATAAACAAATTAAAGAGGAATTTTTTAGACAAAAATGTCAAAAAAATCCACTTATTGATCGTGCTTATTATCAACAGCGCGATTTAGGGTTTGTTCCTAGCGAGTTGCGCCAAGCATTTTCAACACTGCACCGCAATATTATTAACCAGTTGGGGCAATTAAACCCAATTGCACAATATATGGGTAAAATGTGTACCGAATATAAAACGGTTCTGAGCATGCTTGAATACCGCGGTACGCCAGAGTTTCATGACTTATCAGTGGAGCTATTTGGTCATCCTAAAGATTTGTTTCATGCCGGTGAGCCATCGCTATCAGAACTGGCTAATATGCTCGAACAGCCTTTAAAAAATTTACTTGCAGCGGATATTTTGCCTGAAGATCCTAAAAATATTGATGCCAGCGACGCGGTGCGAATTTTATCTGAACAGGTCAATGCCAGCATGCCGGGAATAAACGTAGAGGTGATGCTAAGTGATGGTATTGTCAGCGATGCGGCAGCAGGTGCTAATAATATTAAGCTCAATCAAGATGTTAAGTTTTCTCAGCGCGAATTAGATATTTTAGAAGTGCACGAGGGATGGATCCATGTAGGCACGACTCAAAATGGCTTAGCGCAACCTTATTTAACTTGCTTGAGTAAAGGCACACCAAGCTCTACGGTTACCCAAGAGGGGCTTGCAGTACTGACGGAAATTATTACTCTTAAATCAACACCACGTCGTTTATCAAAATTAGTAAACCGTATTCAAGCGGTGACGAAAGTGATTGATGGTGCTGAGTTTATCGATATTTACCGAGATTACGTTGCTCAAGGTTTATCAAAAGACGACAGCTATACTCTTGCACAGCGCGTTTTTAGAGGCAGTACCGCAACCGGCTTACCCTTTACCAAAGATATTGCTTACATAAAAGGCTTTGTTTTAGTTTACAACTTAATTAGGGTGGCGATACAGCTTGGTCGAATTGATCAGTTGCCATTATTGCTGGTGGGTAAAATATCAATTGATGACTTTAGATTAATATCGCAATTGCATGACTTAGGTGTCATTGAAAATCCGCAATTTGTGCCGCCTCATTTTAAAGATTTAAGAGGCCTTGCTACGTGGCTCAGCTTTGGTCGATTTATTGGCGATTTGTCATTCGAACAACTAGAAAACGACTATAAGCCGTTGTTTTTATAATTTTAAAAAGGAAGCGCAGGTTCCTTTTTTAGCAAAAAAACGCAGTTGAAATGAGCAACTGCGTTTAAGTTTACACACATAAGCCTGCATGCCCATAAGGGGGCAATTGATTGTTGTCATTTTTATTTATCGTTTTATCGATACATAAAATTGTTTTAACCCATTCATTAGGCAAAAAAAAGCCCAAAAGTGGGCTTTTTAAATTCAACACACTTTGGTTATCGTGCGTTGGTGCTTTCAAATATTTTGTCTGCAGAGGCAGCGACAAAACCTGTGTAAATTTCACCGTCAGGTTTTGGATAACGAATAGCAAACTCGTAAAAACAGCTAGGAATGCACATATCGCCATCGCTAAAGGTTACAGCGTATTCATCAGCTAATGTTGATGATTGCTCTAATAGCACCTCTGGTGAGCCTTTTACTTCGCCTCCTGAGGTATTAAGTGAAAAACCTGCATCTTTAAGAGCTTGGTTTACATCATGGATGTTATCAAACTTAGCTAAGGTATTAATGTTCACAGTAAAGTGATTTGCACGATAACCCCACGCAGACATCCACGCCGCATATTCGCTCTCTGCTAATAGCTTTTTGTAAGTATCAGTGCTTACTTGCCAATGCGTGCCTGAATATAAAAAGTTATCGGCAGTCACCGCACTTTCGTCAATTTGTGAAACCATATCAGTGACAATTGCTTGAAGCTCAGGCGAGCATTTTTCAACTAATAACTCAGAAATAAACACTTTAGGTTGCGTTGGATCGCTGTGCTCGTAGTGCTTAGCGTAGAGTTTTTTTGCTTCAAAATGGTACTCACCACATTCTTTGTAGCCAATGGCTAAAAAGTGCGCTGCCAGTTTTTCAAGGCCCACTTTTTCAATATTAAAGGTACGCAGCGCAATATGATCGTTGATTATATCGTCTTTTTGCGTTGAGCCTAATAGGTCATGAATTTTGTCAGCCGATGGCGTTACGCTTAGATAGTTTTGCCACAGGTTATCAAATAATGTGTTTACATCAGTATGCATGGTAAATCCTTAAATCTGTTTAAATTGTTATTCAATTATTAAGCCCGGCGCGAGGGTTTGCGGTAAATTAACTTTTTCTGACTCTACAGAGGCCACTGGGTATGCGCAATAATCTGCAGCGTAGTATGCACTGGCTCTGTGGTTGCCACTGGCACCTATACCACCAAATGGCGCTGCGCTTGATGCGCCTGTAATAGGGCGGTTCCAGTTAACAATGCCGGCACGAATACGTTTTAAAAAGTGACTGTAATCATCTTCGCTATCAGCAAGTAAACCAGCAGATAAACCAAAGCTGGTGTTGTTTGCTTCTGTTATAGCGCTATTGAAATCAGTGTAACGATATACTTTTATAAGCGGGCCAAAGTGTTCTTCATCGGCAATTTCACTAATGTTAGTGACATCAATAATGCCTGGGCTTACAAACCCAGTGCCTGATTTTAACTGTTTAAGCTCAACAAGAATCTCAGCACCTTGTTTAACTAGCTTAGCTTGCGCTGCAACCATGCCTAATGCGGCTTTTTCACTGATCATGGCACCCATAAAAGGTTGATCGTCCGCAAAGCTATCGTCTACTAGGATATTTTTAGTGGCGCTGATCAGCTTTTCTAAAATAGCATCGCCATTGGGCGACTTTTCAATAAATAAACGGCGTGCACAAGTACAGCGTTGGCCAGAGGTGATAAAACCCGATTGAATAATATCGTGCACAGCGGCGCTAACATCAGCAACATCTTTAACCACTAGCGGGTTATTACCGCCCATTTCAAGCGCTAAAATTTTACCTGGGTGGCCAGCAAATTGTTTATGTAATAAATGACCTGTGTTTGAGCTACCAGTAAAAAATAGGCCATCTATATCTTTGTGTGAGGCCAGCGCTTTACCTGTTTCTAACTCACCTTGAACGAGGTTTATAACCCCAGCAGGTAAGCCTGCTTTTAACCATAGTTCTAAGGTAAACTGTGCTACATGAGGAGTTAATTCTGATGGTTTAAATACCACGGTATTACCGGCTAGTATGGCTGGTACAATATGGCCGTTTGGTAAATGCCCAGGGAAATTATACGGACCAAAAATAGCGACCACACCGTGAGGTTTGTGGCGAATAAAGGCTTTTGCACCAGGCATTGGGTTTTCGGTTGTACCAGTACGTTCATTGTAAGCACGGATCGCAATGGCCACTTTGCCTGTCATCGCGCCCACTTCTGTGCGTGTTTCCCATAGCGGTTTACCTGTTTCACGAGCAATAATAGTGGCAAACTCTTTGCTGTGTTCTTTTAATTGGGCTACGAAGTTTTCTAAAATGGTAATACGTTGCTCAATTGGCATGTCTGCCCATTGAACTTGCGCGGCTCTTGCCGCTTTAATGGCACTGTCAACTTGCTCTGCGTTGGCGCCATTACCTTGCCATACAATTTCACCATTACTTGGGTTAATAGAATCAAACGCAGGGCCTTTGCCTACAAGCCATTGATTATTAATTAGTTGTGTGTTCATAAATAATGTTACAGGCGGAAAAATCGCGCTGCATCTCCTTGTTTTAAATGAAGTGCATCAGCTACTTCTTGGCTGATGATTAAGGTGTGCTTTGCCTGATTGTAATGAGCATGTTTGGTGAATGTGGCTCTGAAATCACTAACCCCTTGATTACAAATAGCAAGGGTGTCTGAGCTTTGCTCATTGATATGTTCAAGCTCGCCAATAGTAATAGGGCACACCTGTGAATCACGAATACTGCGAATATTACCGAGCTTTGCTTCTACTGTGGGGCCTGCGTCAAATAAATCAACGTATCCGCGGTGTTCAAAACCTTCTTTTTCAAGCAGTTTAAGTGCTGGTTTGGTTTTATCATGCACATGGCCAATCACCGCTTGTGCTTTTTTGCTCAGCAAATTCACATAGATAGGGTATTTAGGCATGAGTTCGCTAATAAACACTTTATCGCCTAACCCCACTAAATGGTCTGCTTGTGGGAATTCAATGCTAAAAAAGTGTTCCTGCAACCATTGCCAAAATGGCGAGTGACCGTCTTCATCGCTAACACCACGCATCTCAGCAATTACTGTGTCGGCAAAGCGCTCACTGTGTTGCGCCATAAATAAAAAACGTGAACGTGATAAAAAACGTCCCGTTAAGCCTTTTCTACTGTCTTCACGTAAAAATAAAGTACATATTTCTGAGCAGCCAGTGTAGTCATTACACATACTCAAAATATCTACGGTATTGTAAACGTTTAAAGTGGGTGAATGGTGAACGGTTTTACCTAGATGATAATGATACAAAGGTACAGATAACCCGACGGCCGCTTCTATGGCGGTAGTACCAATTACCTTGCCGGTTTCACTGTCTTCTAAAACAAATAGATAGCTTTCGTCGATGGGCTTATCTACGTTTTTAGTAAAACTGTTTTGCGCACGAGCAATTTTTTCTTGTAGTTGCCCATCATCGACAGGTAAAGAGGTAAAGCCATGGCCAGACTCAATGGCAATCTCTTTAAGTGCTGCAAAATCATTGACAGTAATAGGACGTAATACTTGCATTAACTACTTGCTCCAACAACATATAAAATCCTGAGGTAAACGTGTGTTTGCCTCAGGACTTAGTTATGTTTTACTTAGTTATTAACCGTTTACTACATCTCTTACTGCTTTTTCAAAGCGAGCTAAGCCTTCTTTAATGTCCTCAAATGGGATCACTAATGAAGGTGTAAAACGAATAACGTTCATACCGGCTACTAAGTTCATTAAGCCGTTATTTGCACTTGCTACTAAAAAGTCACGAGCACGGCCTTCAAATTTCTCATTTAATACCGCACCGATTAGTAAGCCTTTACCACGGACTTCGCTAAATACATGGTATTTTTCATTAATTGCATTTAAACCATCACGGAACATTTGTTCACGCTCTTTTACGCCATCTAATACAGCAGGCGTATTAACGGTATCAAATGCCGCTTCTGCAACAGCACAAGCCAACGGGTTACCACCATATGTAGAACCATGCGTGCCTACTTTTAGGTGTGCTGCAATTTCCGTGGTGGTGATCATAGCGCCAATTGGAAAACCGCCACCTAAGGCTTTAGCCGTCGTTAAGATATCAGGAATAACATCTAAACCTTCGTATGCGTATAAGTGACCTGTACGGCCAACGCCGGTTTGCACTTCATCAAAAATAAGTAGTGCGTTGTGTTTAGTACACAGTTCACGTACTTTTTGTGCAAATTCATTGGTTGGTGGCACAATGCCGCCTTCACCTTGTAATGGCTCCATCATTACCGCACAGGTATCATCACCAATTAAGGCTTCAAAAGCGGCAATATCATTGTAGTCACAATGCACGATATCAGCAGGTTTTGGACCAAAACCGTCAGAATAAGCAGCTTGGCCACCCACTGTCACAGTGAAAAATGTACGACCATGAAAACCTTTATTGAAAGCAATAATTTTAGTTTTTTCAGCACCAAATTTATCCAGTGCAAAGCGACGTGCTAATTTTAATGCTGCTTCGTTTGCTTCAGCCCCTGAGTTTGCAAAGTAAACTTTTTCAGCAAACGTGGCATCAACCATTTTTTTAGCTAGACGAAGAGCTGGCTCATTGGTCATTACATTTGATAAGTGCCAAATTTTTTCGCCTTGCTCTTTAAGTGCACCGACTAATGCAGGATGGCAATGCCCTAAACAATTAACTGCAATACCACCGGCAAAATCGATAAATTCGTTATTGTTCTGATCCCACACACGTGAGCCTTCACCGCGAACAGGAACAACAGCTGAAGGGTTGTAATTAGGGACCATTACGTCGTTAAATAAATCTCTGGTTACTTGCATTTTTACACCTAAATTATTCACATAAAAAAATACGTTGCTGAAAAAATAACGATAAGGTCAGGATGATTCAGCAATACAATGTGTTTTACTTATTAAAAATGTCATTATCAAAGGTTATGAATGAAATTTGCAGTGCTATTTTGTGAAAAATGATTAGAATAATAGTCAAATTAACGAATTTAATTAGCATTATGATAACTCCCCAAGATGAAAAACTACTCTCAGTATTAAAAACGAACGCCCGCGCTAGCATTTCTGATCTTGCAAGGCATTTGAGTTTATCTCGTTCAACGGTGCAAAGCCGAATGCTAAAATTAGAGCAAAGTGGGATCATTAAGGGTTATAGCGTTGACTTTGGAGATGACTTTTTAAATAGCTTGGTCTTTGCGCATGTTTCAATAAAAGTAAAACAGAAGCTAACAACAAAAACTAATATTGAATTAAAGCAAATTGATGCGATTTCTCAGTTGTATGCAATTAGTGGAGAGTTTGATTTAATTGCTATTGTAGAAGCACAGAACCTTGAGCAGTTAAGCCACTTGCTGGATGATATTGGTAACTTAGATGGGGTAGAGCGTACCCGTTCATCGGTTATTTTAGAGACTAAATTTAAGCGTTAATTCGATTTATTTAGTACATTCAGTGAGCATTAATTATTTGCATTTAAGCTAACTTGATTGTAGTCTACTTGATATTAGGAACAAGGAATGTTTTTAACCAAATCAATAGGTTTATAGCCCTGCATTTGTTGCAATCCTCCAGTACTTAAAAAATCTCATCAATACAGTTATTAATCTTATTAGCATTGGCTAATAAGGTGTGAGTGAAATAGGACGTTTTTGGCACCACTGCGCAAAGACTTTACAAGGAAAAGTTATGAAATACACAACAATGGCTGCTGTGGCATTATTAATAGGTGGCTCATATTTAAGTGCAAAAGCGACTTTATTTGACCCTGCACAGAGCATAACGGTTGAAACTTACAGCGATATATTCTTCAAATTAGAATCCTCTCCTGTCAGCATTAATGAAATTATTACCGGGGCGAGTCAATTTGCCGATAGCTTGTGTGATGAAAGCATCTACCAAGAAGTAATTGGCGAATCGGTAAATTCATGTAAGCAAAAATTCAAACAATCTCAAGCACAATGTGCTGAGTTTATAATAAAAAATAACGAGCCTATGTACACTGATAAAGTGGCTATAACACAGCTCTCTGAGAAGTTTATTAATTGCATGACCAATAGCTAAAATAGCACTTACAGTTCTTAATCTATTAATAATGCGGCTCCTAAACTGGATGAGCATTGATGCTTTAATTTTTATTTAGCATATTCCACTGCGTGGTCTATGCTAAATTTTATTAATGCTCAAACGCCCAGTTTGCTTTAGGGAGTACAATGCAAGAAAATTTACTGAATTCAGTCATCAAAATAACAAAAAATAGAGATGTAGATTCTCTTGAATATAGTTTGATATCGACCATCCAAGAATTTATAGGCTGTAAAGAAGTCTCAGTTTATAAAGATATAGAAGTTCAAGGCCAACTGACTATTGAGCAAAGTCTTTGCTTAAAAGTCACGGGTGAAAAGCAATTCGAGTGGGTACAACGACAAATTGTTGCACAGCCTGAGGATGAACTTCTATCGTGTTTACGTTCTGCCTGTATTATTACTGTTCAGTCTGCCGATGGAATTGAACGCCGTTGGCTCCCCATTACCCGCCAAGAAAAAACAGTTGCTGCCATTTCTGTGGTTTCAAAAAGTTTAGATAGTTCGGCTCAAGTGATGCTAAATGCTTTTTGCCGCATATTTGAAAACTATTTAGTGATACTCCATGAAAACGAAAGAGATAAATTAACGGGGCTGTTAAATAGACAGACATTTGAGAAAAAAATAAAACAGCTAATTGAAAAACAAGTATTAAAAATGCACGGCTCATCCCGAGATAAGGATAAAAGGCAACAAAAGCAGGCATCAACATCTTGGCTGGCTATTTTAGATATTGATCATTTTAAAAATATAAATGATCAATACGGTCATATCTGTGGAGATGAAGTGTTACTCGTATTAGCGCAAAAAATGCGTCACTTTTTTCGCTCAACAGATTTAATTTTTCGTTTTGGTGGGGAAGAATTCGTGATTGTTTTTGAGCCCACAGACGCTGACTCAATCAGTAATAAAATGGCTGAATTTATACAGCTCATTAGAGATACATCGTTTCCTTTTGTTGAAAATATGACGATCAGTGCTGGTTTAGCGCGTATTAGTCCTTATGATTTTCCAATTGCAGTGCTAGAAAGCGCAGATAAAGCGCTTTATTATGCAAAAAATAATGGCCGAGATAAATTTTGTATCTATGAAGATTTACTTGCCGAGAACTTAATCAGTGTACAAGTTAATTCCTCAGAAATAGATTTATTTTAAACTACTGCGGCTGAGGATGGCTTCGCTGCACTTTCACTTTGGTTACTTGGTCGAGCTTTATAAAATAAACATTGCCGCCAATGCCTTTGAATTCTTCATCGGTAAAGGCGATGGTATTGTCATCATAAAAGGTGATTGCCTCTTTTTGGGTTACAATACCTAAGTCAATTTTAAATACATCGCCAGAGAAAAACTTATCGCCTTTAAAGTTTTCAAACAGCCAAATACTGGTTGAATCTAATAGTGCGAGCTTTGTTCTATCTGGGCTAAGTGCTGCGGATGTGATCCAGCAAAGCTTTTCCATGGTGGTGCACGTTTTAAATGAATCTATCAGCTGGGCATCAAAATTCGCTGCATGGTCACCTACTTTGTAAACGTTAGTAATTCCATCGAATGGCTCTGTGCGATTTTTAGTAAACAAGTATAAATGTCGACCAAAAGCCACAAACGCTTCTAAGTCATAATTACGTTGATCAGGTTGTATTGGGCTGCCATCTAATTCTGGGTAGGTAAACTTTATAATTTCAGCTTCTGTTGTATTGGTTTTTATATCTATGGGGTTTTCTATTTTATAAATTGTTAGCCATTTACGTTCATTTTTATTATTACCAAAGTCGCCTAAAAAGAAATGACCAAACTTATTTTGCGTCATATCTTCCCAGTCTATATTTTTTGCATTCGTGACGAGTACTTCTTTTGCAATTGAACCATCGTCATTGAGCCTATAAAGCTTAGGCTCGTCGCCACTATCGTTAATAGCCCAAAGCCGTTTATGTTTATCAAACTCAATGCCTGAAATTTCTTTTAGTTTTGGGTCTACAGAGACCACCTTTTTACTATATAGTGTATAAATTGAACTGCCTACAACAGCCGTAATGATACTAAAGACGATAACAGAAGTAATAAGGATGCTTTTTTTCAACATTGTATTTAAGTGTTCATCGGGTTGGCTGAGTAGATAGTTATTATCGCTGATGATGTTGTTAAGCTAAAGGTTTTTATAGTTTTAATGTAGTAATAAAAATTAATAAGTATGTGTTTAAGGACAAAAGCAAATTAATTAGCTGTTATGGTGTAGTTGGTTTAAAAGTTGCTCAGTTGCAGTGCTTACTTAAAAATCAGTTTTAATGGTTAAAATTGCACCAAACCAGTGCGGTAAAATAAATAACGCACTGTAATAATGCGTAAATAAAGTTTTGATTAACTTTAAAGCTGTTTTTATGTGAATGAATGGATTCCACATCGCCTTTTTAAGCTGTTTGGCCTGTGGCAAAGATGAATAACCCTTATGGTTTAGTTGGAGCCTATTATGTTGAATAAACGCTTTTTTAAAACAAAAAATGAAGCAGAAGTAACCTTTGAATTTTCTCACCCAGATGCAGATGATGTCTGTTTACTTGGAGAATTTAATGATTGGCAGCCGGTGCCAATGAAGCACAACAAAAAGCTTGGTGTATTTAAATGCAAGCAACGTCTTCCCGTTGATAAAGAGTTTCATTTTCGCTATTTAATAAATGGTAAACAGTGGGATAACGATCATCAGGCTGATGGGTATATTGCTAATAATTTTGGTACAGAAAATAGTATAGTAAATACACAACGCATTAATTAAGGTCGCTGAATGGACGCACTATCGCAATTGTTTTATTTGCATGGTATTGGTTACGAATACACTAAGTATACGGGTGAACACGTTATATTTAGCGAAGACACCCGTAAATCTGCTTTGCACTGCTGTGGCGTTGACACACGTGATACGGCGCAAATAACCCAGTTAAATTATCAATTGGATGCGGCTACGTGGTTAACACTCGCACCTGCTGTTAGCATAATAGATCAGGCTAGTAATGTGCTAAAGGTGCGTGTTAATGAAGCTGATACGCATCACAAAATTACATTAACTGTGGCAGCATTAAATATAAAGCTGCAATTTGAACACATTGCTCAGTATGCAGCATTAGGTGAGTACTTTGTAAATGGGTGTCGTTATATAGAAATAGCGCTACCACTGACGCATTTACCAACCGGCTATTATGATGCGTTATTAACGATGGGTGAGCAATCAGCGAAAACACAAATTTGGTCGACCCCTAAACAAGCCTACCAAATAGCGGATAAAAAACGCTTTGGCTTATCAATTCAGTTATATACATTAAAAAATAAAGCCGGACTCGGGATTGGCGATTTTAGTGATTTACTTGAGTTGGCAACCTTATGTGCAAAGCAAAATATGGACTATATTTTACTTAACCCATTGCACTTATTGTTTGCAGATAACCCTGAGTGCGCCAGCCCCTACAACCCAAACAATCGTGCCTTACTCAATCCGCTATATATCGCAATTAATTTATCGCCAGACAGCTTTAACAATTCGGATTTAACTAAGTTGTTATCTGCTAATACCTCAAGTAAATACAGCGACCAAGGTGTAGCCTTTATTGATTATAAAACGGTTACTGAGTGTAAATATGCTGCTTTTAAGCTGCTTTTTAAGCATTTTCAACAACAGGGCAGTCAAGCACGGCAAAACGAATTTAGTGCGTTTTGTAAACAGTACAGTGATGTACTTGCTATGTTAGAAACCACAGAGCCCACATTTGAATATTACCTCCAATGGCAAGCACACAGCCAACTTACGCAATGCCAACAGCATTGTATTGCCCAAGGGATGGCGATTGGTTTAATTAATGATTTAGCGGTGGGCTGTGCTAATGAGGGCACTGAATTTAAATATCAGCAGGGATTATTTAGTCAAGATGCAACCCTTGGCGCACCACCAGATCCTTGGGCACCTAACGGCCAAAATTGGGGGCTGCCAGCAATAAACCCGCAGCGCCTTGCTGACAATAACTATCAGTTTTATCGTTCACTCATACGCGCCAATATGGATGCAGTAGGCGGGTTACGAATCGACCATGTAATGGCGATTAGGCGTTTGTGGTGGTGTTTCATAAACAATAATACCCAAGATGGCTGTTATGTGTACTACCCATTTGAGCATTTATTAGCAATTTTAAAAATTGAATCTCATCTTAATCAGGCCATAGTAATAGGCGAAGATTTAGGGGTTGTTCCACCGGAGGTAAAAGAGGCACTGGTTGATAGTGGCATTTTCTCAAACAGCTTATTTTATTTTGAAAAACAACAAAATGATGAGTTTGTAAACAGCGATGACCTTAGCGATCAATGCCTGCTGATGATAGCCAATCATGATGTACCGCCATTTGTGGGCTGGTGGCAGCATAGCGATTTAAAAATTAAACAGCAGTATGGGCTGATTGATACTGATGAGTATCAGCAGTTAGTTCAGCAGCGAGAGCAAGAGCAACACCGGTTATTACGCTTTTTAAACCCACAAAACACTTCCTTGTCACTTAACACGGATGCTTTTGACGTTTATAGCACTTTGGCTGTATGTTTAGCTAAATCGCCGTCTCGTTTATTTGCATTACAGCTTGATGATTTAGACAAGCAACACTACCCAGTCAATATTCCTGGCACCGATAAAGAGTATCCTAATTGGCGACGGGTACTCACACATACGTGCGACGATATTTTTAAAGATAATGCTGCTCTTTTGGCTGCAATACATTCAATAAGGAATGCGTAAATGGGCAGTACTAAAAATAGGGTATCAACGCAATTAGTTGATTATGACGCACAGGTAAACGCATTAACTGCAGGGCGATTTAAAGACCCGTTTAGTTTTTTAGGCGCGCACAACACCCAAAGTGGCACTGAAATACGCGTGTATTTGCCAGCGGCATTACGCGTCGAACTGTTAATTGATGGTCAAGTTATTAGCGCGTTACGCTATAAACACAGTGATTTATTTATCGCTGAGTTATCAAGCATGCCTAGCAGTGTTTACCAATGCCAGGTTAGTTATGAAAATAGCGATGTTAGATTTTATGATGAATACAGCTTCAGCAGTACATTGGATGAACAGGCTATGTACTTGTTTAACGAAGGTAGCCTTGAGCATGCTTATACTCACCTAGGTGCGCAATTTACTACACAACAAGGGGTAGATGGTGTTCGTTTTTGTGTGTGGGCGCCTAATGCCGCCAGTGTATCGGTTATTGGTGAGTTTAATTTTTGGCAAGCGAATCGCCATTTTATGCGATTTCATCCGGCAAGTGGGGTATGGGAATTATTTATCCCGGGTTTAAGTGCAGACATGTGCTACAAATTTGCTATTACTACGCTCAGTGGCGAAGTTTTAGATAAAGCCGATCCTTTTGCATTTAAAATGCAGCAAGCACCGGGCACTGCCAGTATATTACAGTACAAACCAGCGCCTATTTTGCTAAGTGAACAAGCGATTATAAATCGCCAAAAGCGTAATCATATTGATGCCGCTATTAGTATTTATGAAGTGCACTTAGGCTCTTGGCAACGCGCTGAGCATAACCGTTACTTAAGCTACACCGAGCTTGCAGATAAGCTTGTAGGCTACGTGATTGAAATGGGGTTCACGCATTTACAACTTATGCCGATCAGTGAATACCCGTTTGATGGCTCTTGGGGTTATCAGCCAGTAGGGCTGTTTGCACCTACGAGCCGCTTTGGTGATTACAACAGCTTTAAATACTTAGTTGAGCAATGTCATAAAGCTAACATAGGCATATTACTTGATTGGGTTCCTGGGCACTTTCCAAGCGACCCACATGGCTTACATTGCTTTGATGGCACCCATTTATACGAACACGCTGATATGCGCCAAGGGTTTCATCCTGATTGGAACACCTATATTTATAATTATGACCGCCCTGAAGTAAAAAGCTTTTTAATTTCTAATGCGATGTATTGGCTTAGCCAATTTGGCATAGACGGACTGCGTGTAGATGCGGTGGCGTCAATGCTTTACCTTGATTACAGTCGTAAAGAAGGACAGTGGGTAGCTAATTGTTATGGCGGTCGAGAAAACTTAGGGGCAATAGAGTGCCTAAAACAAGTGAACTTACGCAGTTATAAAAATAACCCCGGCATTATGATGGTTGCCGAGGAGTCAACGGCTTGGCCTGGGGTCACGCAAAGTGTTGAACACAATGGCTTAGGTTTTGGTTATAAATGGAATATGGGCTGGATGAATGACAGCTTAGATTATATGCAGCAAGATCCGTTATTTAGAAAATATCACCATCATAAAATGACATTTTCTATGGTGTATGCATTTAGTGAAAATTATATTTTACCGCTCAGTCATGATGAAGTGGTGCATGGCAAGGGATCACTACTAAACAAAATGCCCGGTGACGATTGGCAGCAGTTTGCAAACTTACGTGCTTATTATGCGTTTATGTGGGCACATCCAGGCAAAAAATTACTGTTTATGGGCGCCGAAATAGCACAGCGCAAAGAGTGGGATCATGACCATTCACTAGACTGGCACTTGCTTGAGCATCAAAGCCATCAAGGGATTCAGCATACGGTTAAACGTCTTAATCAAGTGTATCAAGCGCATCCATCTTTATATGAGCTTGATAGCTGTGCAACGGGCTTTTCATGGATAGATAATAATAACAGCCAGCAGAGTATGTTTAGCTTTATTCGTTATGCTAAAAATGCTGACCACTTTATGGTTATTGTCGCTAACTTTACACCAACGGCTTATCAACACTACACCTTAGGTGTGCCAGCGAAGGGCACATATAAAGTGGTATTAAATACCGATGAAGTTTGCTTTTTTGGCTCAGGTTATCGTGTCACAGAGGATAAAAACCAGCTTATCCATTCAGTCGTTCAGCCAAGTCATGGGTTTGATCACAGTATTACAGTTAATATTGGTGGCTTAACCACACTTTACTTAGAAAAGGTGAATGATGAGTAATTGCTTTGAGGTTACTCAGGGTGCGCCTTTGCCACTGGGTTCGAGTGTACAAAACCAAGGCGTTAACTTTGCCTTGTATGCCCCTAATGCAAGCCAAGCTTTTGTGTGCTTATTTGATAAAAGTGGTCATACAGAAATATTAAAAATAGCCATGAATATTAATGAAGGCGGCGTATGGAGCATTCACATAGCCCCATTAAGCACAGGCGCATTGTATGGCTTTAGGGTTGATGGCGAATACAGCCCAGAAAAAGGCATGTTGTTTAATGAGCATAAATTACTGATTGATCCGTATGCAAAAGACTTGTTTAACGAATTTACTTGGAGCGAACGTCATTACGGGCAAATGCCCATTGGCACTAAAAGCGTGGTTAATAATGCGATAGATATGCCTAAATCAAAAGTGACTGCGCCGGTTGCTTATTCAAATAATAAGCCACAGCATAGTTGGGCCAATACCGTTATTTATGAGTGCCATGTTAAAGGTGCTACCTGTCGCCATCCTGATATCCCTAAAGCGCTACAAGGGACATTTTTAGGTTTGAGTCATCCCAGTTTTATTGAGCATTTAAAAAGTTTAGGGGTAACGGCTATTGAGCTTTTGCCTGTGCATGCTTTTATAAGCGAACAGTTTTTAACCGCTAAAGGACTGCAAAATTACTGGGGCTATAATAGTCTTAATTTTTTTACTCCTCATAAAGACTATTTGGTTAATGACGATATAAACGAATTTAAACAAATGGTGAGTGAGTTACATCGCGCCAATATTGAAGTTATTTTGGATGTGGTATACAACCACACCGCAGAGGGAGGAAATGATGGCCCTATTTTATCTCTGCGAGGGCTCGACAACCTGACATATTATCGCACCATTGAGGGGCAACCCAATGTTTATATTAATGATACAGGGTGTGGCAATACGTTAAATATCGATCACCCTAAAACCTTACAATTGGTACTCGACAGCTTACGTTACTGGGTTGAAGTTATGGGCGTTGATGGCTTTCGATTTGATTTAGCCACCATTTTAGCGCGTTCAAATACGGGCTTTAGTGCGTCTCACACCTTTTTACAAGCAATTGCCCAAGATCCTGTGTTAAATAAAGTTAAACTGATCAGTGAGCCGTGGGATATAGGCCCTGGTGGTTATCAGCTTGGTGCATTTCCTTCACCTTGGCGAGAGTGGAACGATCAATATCGTGATGTGATTAAACGCTTTTGGCAAAGTGAAAAAGGCATTATTAGTGATGTCGCAAAGCGTTTACATGGCTCGTTTGATATTTTTGAACACAGTAACCGAGGCCCGCTAAATAGCATTAACTTTATTACCAGCCATGATGGGTTTACGTTAGCCGACTTAGTCAGTTATGAGCAAAAACATAACCAGGCCAATGGTGAAAACAACCAAGATGGCCATAGCGCTAATTATTCGTTTAACTGCGGGATTGAGGGATTTACCAGCGACCCAGAAGTAATGAGTTTGCGCTTACAACAACAAAAAAACTTTCTACTCACCTTATTACTCTCCAAAGGCGTGCCAATGATAGCCGCTGGCAGTGAGATGGCGCACTCGCAAGGCGGTAATAATAACGCTTACTGTCAAAATAATCGCACCAGCTGGCTTGCCTGGAAAGACTCACAACTGAATCATTCATTGATTCAGTTTATTGATGATGCGCTAAAAATCAGGCGTGGTCACAGTGCATTTAAACACAGTGTGTTTTTGGATGATATTGATGAGCGCTTCACCGTTAAGTGGTTTACCGAGCAAGGTAAAAAAATGGATGAAACACATTGGCATGAAGATACACGGCAATTTTTAATGTATAGCTTACTTGATAAGCAAAATAAGCATGCGTTATTAATTATTCTTAATGCTAGTAAACAGCCTGTGGTCTGCCAATTACCACAATCGCCCATTATCGCGCCATGGACGTTAGTATTATCAAGTGTAAATAACGCATCATCTGTTATTCAAGAAGATGCAACCGTAAATATTTCAGCACAAAGTAGTTGGGTTTTTAGTGCCAATTTAGAAGGCGATGATTATGACTAAGCAAGACGAGCAAGTGTGTGTAGTAAAAGGCTGGCAAGCAGGCCCAGTGATTGACGAAAGTACTTTAAGTGATGATTTAACACGACACTTTTATTACACCTTAGGGCGTGATGTGGTGGGCGAGTCACAGCTGTATTTGTATCATGCATTAGCACTGACGATCAGAGACCGGTTAGTGGCACGCTGTAGGGAAACCAATCAACAAATAAAACAACAAAAACGCCGTAAAACAGCCTATTTATCGTTAGAGTTTTTAATGGGCAGAGCGCTGGGTAATGCAGTATTAAATTTAGATTTAGAATCACAAGTTACAAAGGCACTGCAAGCTTACTGTACTGAGCTTGAAAGTGTTGAACAAGCTGAGCATGATGCCGGTTTAGGCAATGGCGGCTTAGGGCGACTAGCGGCCTGTTTTTTAGATAGCTGTGCCAGTTTAGCGCTGCCAGTGGTCGGTTACGGTATTCGTTATGAATATGGCATGTTTAATCAGTCAATAAAAGAGGGTAATCAGGTTGAGCAACCAGATAACTGGTTACGAGAAGGTCATCCTTGGGAATTGAGCGCACCGGAGCAAGCTAAACGGGTTAAGTTTTCTGGTTATGTACAAAGCTACACCGATAAATTTGGCCGTGAGCATCGCCAATGGATCAGTTCTCAAGATGTATTAGCAGTGCCTTATGATGTACCTATTCCGGGCTATAAAAATAATATTGTTAATACCCTTAGACTTTGGAAGTCTGAAGCAACGGACGAATTTAACTTAACAGAATTTAATGCTGGAAGTTATTCTGAAGCGGTAGCACAAAAAAATCTCGCTGAGCAAATAACCATGGTGTTGTACCCTAACGACAGCAGTGAAAATGGTAAAGAGCTGAGATTACGTCAACAATACTTTTTATCATCGGCAAGTATTCAAGATGTACTTACACAATGGATTGAACAATACGGTAATGATTTTACTGAATTTGCTCAGCATCATGTGTTTCAGCTTAACGATACCCACCCAAGTATTGCGGTTGCCGAGCTTATGCGAATTTTAGTTGATGACCATGAACTGGATTGGGATCAGGCATGGAATATCACCACCAAAACCATGGCTTACACAAATCATACTTTACTACCAGAGGCATTAGAGAAGTGGTCGGTATCGTTATTTGCTAAATTATTACCGCGTATTTTAGAGATTATTTATGAAATTAATGCCCGCTTTTTAGCCGAGGTGGCCATGCATTGGCCAGGTGATGTGCAAAAACAACGGGATTTATCATTAATTGAAGAAGGGGGCGAGCCGCAAATACGTATGGCCTTTTTAGCCATTGTCGGCAGCTATTCTGTTAATGGTGTGGCAGCACTACACACGCAGTTATTAACCGCGGGTTTGTTTAAAGATTTTTATGCGCTATGGCCTGATAAATTTAACAACAAAACCAATGGTGTTACTCCACGGCGCTGGCTTGCATACTGCAATCCGAGTTTAAGCCAGATCATTAGCGAAAAAATAGGCAAAGACTGGATAGGTGATTTTGCACAAATTAGCCAATTACGTCGTTACTACGATGACCCGCAGTTTCATATAAAGTGGCAGCAAGCAAAACAGCAAAACAAACAACGCTTAGTTGATTTAGTAAAACAAAGATGTGGCGTAGAGTTTGATATTAATATGCTATTTGATGTGCAGGTAAAACGTATTCACGAATATAAGCGCCAGTTACTTAACATTTTACACGTTATTCATTTATATGACCGCATACGCCGTGGCGACACACAAGGTATGGTGCCTCGTTGCGTTTTATTAGGTGGTAAAGCAGCACCGGGTTACATGATGGCTAAAAAAATCATTAAACTCATTAATAATGTTGCTGAGGTGATCAATAAAGACCCACAGGTATCTGCTTTTCTAAGAGTCGCGTTTTTACCTAATTATAATGTCACCGCCATGGAAACCATTTGCCCTGCAACGGACTTATCGGAGCAAGTGTCAACAGCAGGCAAAGAGGCCTCAGGTACCGGCAACATGAAGTTTATGATGAATGGCGCGCTAACAATAGGCACCCTAGATGGCGCTAATATTGAAATACGTGACGCTGTTGGGGCTGAGAACTTCTTCTTATTTGGCGCACAAGCTGAGCACATTGACGACATAAAAGCGCATTATAACCCCAGTGAAATAATTGCGAATAACCCTGATTTGAATAGTGTGATGCACTTACTCGAAAGTGGCCATTTCAATCTATTTGAACCTGGCTTATTTGACGATGTGATTAATGGCATTAAAGGTAACAACGATCCTTGGTTAACCGCTCATGACTTTGCCAGCTATATAGCTGCGCAACGTGATGTTGATAAAGCCTATGCAGATCAAACCTACTGGACTCAAATGAGTATTTTAAATACTGCCGCCAGTGGCTCATTTTCTAGTGACAGAACAATTAGTCAATATTGTGATGATATATGGCATTTAACTCCACTAGATACCACACACCAAACAGTAAAAACAAACACTGACACTAACAGCTGACACTAAACGGAGAGAGTAATATGCCCAGTTATGCAAATCGTTATATAAGTAATTTAACCAGAGAAACCTACGCTTTAATTCTTGCCGGAGGTCGCGGTTCTCGCTTGCATGAGCTAACCGACTGGCGTGCTAAACCCGCCGTTTATTTTGGTGGTAAACATCGTATTATTGATTTTCCACTATCAAATTGCATTAACTCAGGTGTAAGACGTGTCGGAATTGCAACGCAATATAAATCACACTCACTGATTCGCCATGTAAATCGTGCGTGGGGGCATTTTAAAAAGGAATTAGGTGAGTCAGTTGAAATATTACCTGCGTCACAGCGCCATGGTGATGAATGGTATTGCGGTACTGCCGATGCGGTATTTCAAAATATGGATATCATTCGCCATGAGTTACCTAAATATGTGATGATTTTATCTGGCGACCATGTGTATCGTATGGATTATGGCGGGCTGTTGGCAAAGCATGTAGAAAATGGCGCCGACATGACGGTATGCTGTTTAGAAGTACCGGTTGAAGAAGCTGCGGGTACCTTTGGTGTGATGACGGTTGATGAAGAAAGTCGTGTACGTCGTTTTGACGAAAAACCTGCCGAGCCCAGCTCAGTGCCTGGTAAACCAGGCACCTGTTTAGCATCAATGGGAAATTATGTATTTAATACTGAGTTTTTATTTGAGCAGCTACAAAAAGATGCGCAAACAGAGGGCTCAGGGCGTGATTTTGGCCATGATATAATTCCTGCCATTATTGAAGAACATAA
The DNA here is from genome assembly GCF_054968565.1 of Pseudoalteromonas sp. G5_S1_54_S4. Classification (NCBI taxonomy): domain Bacteria; kingdom Pseudomonadati; phylum Pseudomonadota; class Gammaproteobacteria; order Alteromonadales; family Pseudoalteromonadaceae; genus Pseudoalteromonas; species Pseudoalteromonas sp. G5_S1_54_S4. The sequence goes on from NZ_JBQKUL010000012.1 coordinate 40,346, forward strand.
TGTGTTTGCCTACCCGTTTAGAGATCCCGCACAAGTAGGACAACCCTATTGGCGCGATGTGGGAACTCTAGATTCGTTTTGGGAAGCAAATATGGAACTAGTTATGCCGGAGCCTCAACTGGATTTGTACGATCCTACTTGGCCAATTTGGACTTACCAAGAGCAACTTCCTCCTGCCAAATTTATTTTTGATGATGATGATCGCCGAGGGATGGCGGTTGACTCAACGGTGTCGGGTGGGTGTATTGTTTCCGGCTCGTTAGTGAGAAAATCATTATTATTTTCTAATGTACATATTCGTTCATATTGTACCATTGAGGAGTCGGTTATTTTGCCCGGTGCTATTGTAAATCGAGGGTGTAAAATTAAGCGAGCAATTATAGATAGAAGCTGTGAGATCCCACCTGGATTAGAGATTGGTTTTGATCGTAAAACCGATGAAGCCAATGGATTTCGGGTATCAAAAAAAGGGATTGTATTGGTCACCCGCGATATGCTGATGAAGTTAGACAATAAGTCACATCGTTAATAAATAATAATTAAAAGAGCAAGGCGAAAGCCTTGCAGCAAACTATAAGAGTAAATTAATGCATGTATTAATGGTTGCTGCAGAGAATGATGCGTTACCTAATGCCAAAGTTGGTGGTGTTGCTGATGTTATTCGTGATGTACCAAAGGCGTTAGTGGCGCAGGGGCTGACGGTAGATGTGGTTATTCCTGATTATGGTTTTGAACTAGGTGAGCGCTGTTTTATTGGTGAAGTGAGTGTGGCATTTAAGTCAGAGACCCACGTTTTATCTTTGTTTGAAATTCCACAGAATCAAAAAGGAGTGAGGCAAATAGTTATAAGTCATCCTCTTTTTAGTCAATCATTGAGTGTGTATTGTAACGACAACGATAATAGACCATTTGCTACCGATGCAACCAAGTTTGCACTGTTTAATGCCGCTATTTGTGAAGCCCTGATACAGGGCGTATTAACACAACCCAACACATTACATTTGCATGATTGGCACATTGCCTGTGTGGCCGTGTTACTTAAATTTAACCCTCGTTATGGCAAGCTTGCTAAGCTGCGCTTGGTATATACGGTGCACAATTTAGCTTTGCAGGGAATTCGTCCTTTTAAAGGGGATGATTCCAGCTTAGAAGCATGGTTTCCCTCGTTAAGTTACGACGGGCAACGATTATGTGACCCTCGTTATCCGCATTGCTTTAACCCTATGCGCAGTGCCATTAATTTAGCCGACAAAGTACATGTGGTTTCACCGAGTTATAGCCAAGAAGTGCAAATAGCAAGTAATGACGCCCACGGATTCTTTGGTGGCGAAGGACTTGAACGAGATTTACAACAAGCGGCTGAGCAAGGCAAATTAATTGGCATACTCAACGGCTGTGATTACGCAATTCAAGACGAACATGAAGCAACCTATAGTCAGCTATTAGAGCAAATAGAATCGACTTTGTTTAGTTGGATGGCAAAAAGCGCGCAATTACACAGCAGCCACTACATTGCCCATCAGCGTGTTTTACAATTTATGGCGTGTGATAAGCAAGGGCCACTTGTAACAAGTGTAGGGCGGCTCACTGAGCAAAAAGTATTGTTACTTTGCCAGCAACAAAGCAAAGACCTGACTATTGATTCAGTGTGTCAGATCATTAATCAATTTAAGGGGCGTTTACTTGTACTTGGCTCAGGCGATAGTAAACTTGAACACCTTTTTACCTGCGCCATGGCACGTAATAACAACTTTTTGTTTTTAAAAGGCTATGGGCAAGGTGTTGGCGATTTAATGTATCAATTAGGTGATTTATTTTTAATGCCGAGTTCTTTTGAGCCCTGTGGGATTAGCCAGATGCTCGCAATGCGAGCCGGCCAACCTTGCTTAGTGCACAGTGTCGGAGGTTTAAAAGATACCGTAGAGCATAATGTCAGTGGATTTTGTTTTAACGGCGATACGCTAAGTACACAAGCTGATGCACTCTTGCAGAGTTTAACTGAGGCACTTAGCCTATATCAAACAAACCCTAAGCAATGGCAAGCAATAAAAAGGCGAGCTGCTGATGCACGATTTAGTTGGGATAGTGTGGTAACTGATTATATAACATACTTATATTAAAAAATTTTATAAAGTTCAGTGACATCCGTTCTTATTTACGCTTTAATTACTTAGTCTGGTGGAAATAATATAAAGTAGGTAATGTGTCTGTATTTGTGGCAAGGCAAGCAATACTAAATCGAAATCAAAATGTAGTTGCTTATGAACTGCTATTTCGCGATAGTCCTGAAAATTGCTTTCCTGGTGTATCTGATGGTCAAGCAACGGCGAGGCTTATCATGGAAAACCAGCTTAACCTAGGTACTCGTCACATTACCTCGGGTAAAAAAGCATTGATCAATATTGGCCCTGAGTCGTTAAAACTTGATTTGTGTGATTTTTTACCTTGTAAAGATGTTGTCATTGAATTACTTGAAACCATAGAGCCCACCGACGATACCTACGAGCTATGTCGCAAACTATTTCACAGTAACTACAAATTAGCCCTTGATGATTTTGTTTATACGCCGCAGTGGGAGCGCTTTTTAAAGCTGGTCAACTTAATTAAATTTGATATTCGCCTTACTCCACTTGCTGAAATTCCGCTGGTGGTTAATAAGCTTAAAAAGTACAAAAATATTAAACTACTAGCCGAAAAAATAGAAACCGATGAAGAATATAAATTGGCCCGTAAAATGGGCTTTGATTATTTTCAAGGTTATTATTTTGCGCGCCCAGTGATGATAGAACAAAAAGATATTCACTATAATTACGGCCTAGTGATCGCCATTTACTCGGAAGTAATGAAGCCAGATCCTGATGTTAAAGTGATCACCGGTTTATTTGAGCTTGATGCGGCATTGGCCTACAAGTTACTGCGTTTATTAAATAGCGGTGTGTTTCCGCTACAAAGCCAAATTTCGTCATTAAAACAAGCGTTAGTTTACCTCGGCCAAGCGCGTTTAAAAAAGTTTGTTAGTTTAATTGTCACTGCCCATACAGCACGCTCTAAGCCTATAGAGCTCATGCAGATGTGCGTTATTCGCGCACGGTTTTGTGAATTAATAGCCGCTAAAGTTGCTAAGCAGGTTCAAGGTGAAGCATTTTTAACGGGGCTTTTTTCACTGCTCGATGCTATTTTAGACAAGCCAATGGACTTGCTGGTTGATAAACTTCCATTCCCGGAAGATATAAAAGCAGCGTTAACTGGTGAAAAAAATAACTTATATTATATCCTTGAAACAGTCAAAGCCTACGAAACAGGAAGCTGGTGGGCGCTTGAGAAAGCGGTATTACTGATTAATTTAGACAGTGCTTTTTTACCAAAATTATACAAACAAGCGGTACAATGGGCCGATAGCTATAAAGATAATATTTAGGGAATTCATGCTTTGCGCAATTATAATATGGACTTTATAAGGGGCATAGCCGTACTTGGTCTGGTGTTTATTAACTGTTTTTCCTTCGCTATTTTCGAGCTTAATTATACGCCACTCACAACACCACCACCTAGCGATCAGTTTCTAAACATACTAAGCCTTATATTTTTTGAAGGTCGGTTTCGCACTTTATTCACTTTACTGTTTGGTGCGGGTCTTTATATTCAGTATCAGCGATACCAATGCACTGAGCCACTAAAAAAACGATTACATTGGCTAATTGTGTTTGGCTTAATACATGGTTTTTTATTGTGGGCGGGCGACATTTTGTTTTTATATGGGGTGTCAGGTTTATTTATATTGCGCTATTTAGATTACACGAATGAAGAGCTTAAAAACAAAGCGGCGCTTTTTACTTTTATTTCTTTAATGACCATTGCCATATTTATGTTAGGACTTAATGAGACGCCCTTATACAGAGATTCCCCCGAGTACTACGAAATATACACTAGTTACTACCAAAGCATCGGTGCTCACTTTAGCCAAAATATAGCAATGAGCGCCTATATGTTGTTGGCTGTGCCTATTTTATTATTGTGGGCTAGTGCTGGGTTTATGCTAATTGGTATTTTGGCTTACAAATACGGTGTGTTTAGTAAAGGGCTTAGTAAGGCGCTGCTTATTAAGCTTATTCTATTAAGTGCGTTATTTATTAGCTTAAGGTTAATGTTAGTGCCATACAATCAAGGTATTGGTTATGCCTTACAAGAGCCTGTTAATGAACTTGCTGCCTTATGTGTTGCACTGCTTTATATTCATTTAATCGTTAAACTTTGTGACAACAGCGCCCACATAGGGGGGCTTATCCAACAAGTTGGACGCTTAGCGTTTACTTTATACATAAGCCAAACCATTATGCAGTTATTATTGTTTAAAGTGTTTTTTCCGCAGTGGACGCTTGGTTTTAATCGACTCGATTATTGGCTGCTCGCCATTAGCTTAGTGATTGTACAGCTTATATTTACAGCTATTTATTGCCGGTATTTTAAGCAAGGCCCGCTTGAATACCTATGGCGTAAATTAGCGAAAATTAACCGCGAAAAAATAGCTTGAGTAGTTTAAACTATGCGCCTTTATATTTAAGAAGATTTGCCTGATGACAGACTTGAAGCGTTTAAATAAATTTATTAGTGAAACCGGGTTTTGCTCTCGCCGCGAAGCCGATAAATATATTGAGCAAGGTCGTGTTACCGTTAATGGCGAATTACCAGAAATGGGTGTTAAAGTTGCCCAATCAGATGTAGTTTTGGTTGATGGTAAACAATTAAAAGCACCACCTAAACGTGTGTATATTGCTTATAATAAGCCTGTGGGCATTACCTGTACCACAGAGCGTAAAATTCAAAGTAATATAGTTAAAGCCGTTAATTATCCTGAACGTATATTTCCGATTGGTCGTTTAGACAGACCCTCAGAAGGGCTGATTTTTTTAACCAATGAAGGCGATATCGTTAATAAAATTTTGCGAGCTGGCAATAACCACGAAAAAGAATATGTGGTAACTGTAGACAAACCACTTAATCGTCAGTTTGTAAATAAAATGGCGAACGGTATTCCTATTTTAGATACCGTGACTAAAAAGTGTAAAGTTACTCAGACTGGTGCGCAGCAATTTAGCATTATTTTAACCCAAGGTTTAAACCGTCAAATTCGCCGTATGTGTGAATACTTAGGTTACGAAGTGGTTACACTAAAACGTGTGCGTATTATGAACGTAACTCTCAAAGGCTTAAAAGTAGGGCAGTGGCGACATTTAAGCGACGCTGAAATGGCGGTCATTAACGATTCAATTGCTGATTCAGGTAAAACGCAAGAACACTCACTTTATGATGATACTGAACAGCGCAAGTACACTGAACAAGATAAAAATAGTGGCGCTAAATCTGCTCATAAGCGTGATTTTCAGGGCGGGAAACTACGTCGTGAAAATAATGACGAGCAACAAAAGCACGCTAAAAAAAATAGTCGAAATACCCCTTACCAAAAACGCTCTACTACTTATGTGGGTAAATCAAATACTCACAAAGCAAATACTGCCACAGGAAACAAAACCCGCAGCAGTGGCACGTTAAGCTTAAAAAAGTAATTAAGCTTGTGTAAAAAAGCAAATAAAAACGCAGCCTTAGCTGCGTTTTTTGTTAGCCTACTGTTTGGGGTAATCAATCCTAAATACCACAGTGTATAAAACCGGCACTACAATTAGCGTAAGTATGGTGGCAAACCCTAAGCCAAACATAATGGTGACCGCCATCGACTGAAAAAATACATCGAATAGTAATGGGATCATGCCAAGTATTGTCGTGATAGCGGCCATGGCTACAGGGCGTACACGGCTTACGCCTGAGTCAAACACTGCTTGATATGGCGATTTACCTTCACTCAGTTCTAAGTTTATTTGATCAACCAGTACAATGCCGTTTTTAATTAGCATGCCGCTTAAGCTTAATAAGCCCAGTAGCGCCATAAAGCTAAACGGCGCATTCATCACTAATAAGCCTGCACTAACACCAATAATAGCCAGCGGTACAGTTGCCCAAATAACCAAAGGTTTTTTCACTGAGTTAAACAGTAATACTGTTACTGCAAACATTGCTAAATAGCCCAGTGGTAACGAGCCAAAAATAGCCTTTTTCGCTTTGCTTGATGATTCGAACTCGCCGCCCCATTGCATTTCATAGCCACGGGGTAAATCAATTGCTTCAACCTCAGCGCGAACCCGAGCAAATAATTTTGCAGGCGTTTCATCACCCAAAACATCATGATCTGCCATCACAGTAATGGTGCGTTTACGATCGCGACGCATAATTAAGCTGTCTTCCCACTCAACAATAAATTCATCAACCACTTGGGTAACCGGCACAAACACGCGTAAAACAGGGCTATAAATTTGTAAATCGTGAACACTGTCTACATTTAAACGCTCGCTTGCCGGTGAACGGGCAATAATAGGCAATAATTGCGTACCATCACGATACACACCCACTTGCTTACCCGACAGGCTCGTTAACAGAACTTGGTCAAGATCAAATTTGGTGATCCCCAAACGGCGCGCTTTTTGTTCATTAAATTGCGGACGAATCATTTTAGTGCGTGCACGCCAATCATCTCGAATGTTAAAGGCACCGTCGTCTTTAGCGATAATCTCTTTAGCCTGTGATGAAAGCTGTCTTAAAACAACCGGATCGGGGCCTGAGAACCGCGCTTCTATTTTGGCATCAGTTGAGGGGCCAATCTCCATTGGTTTTACTTTTAACTTTGCTGACAGTGGATGTTGCTTTGCGTAATCGCGCACTTTTTGCATGACTTTTGCGACGGCTTCACGATTGGTGACACGAATAATTAACTGTCCATAAGCAGGGTAGGATTTTTCAGGCGCGTAAGTCAGCATAAAACGCGGCGCACCTTGGCCAACCGTACTGGTGATTTCTGTGACCAGTTCATTCTTTTGTAAATAAGCTTCTAGCTGCTTAATGCCCTCAAGGGTTGCGCGAATATCAGCGCCTTGATCTTGCCAGTAATCGACATAAAACATCGGGGTATTCGAGGCTGGAAAAAATGATTGCTTCACAGCACCAAACCCCACTACAGCGCTGCATAAAAGAGCAACCATAAGGACTAAGGTTGTTTTTCTAAAGCGCATAGCTAAATTTAATATCGCTTTATAACCATTGAATATGATGCCTTGGTAAGGGTCTTCATGCTCTTGATTATGTTCGTGTTTAAATTCGGTTTCTTTAAACATCAAGTGGGCAAAAAACGGCGTGAGCGTAATTGCGGTGATCCAGCTCAAGAGCAAAGAAATAAACAGCACCCAAAATAAGCTACCAGCAAATTCACCACTGGCATCTGAGCTTAAACCAATCGGTGCGAAAGCGGTTATGGCAATAACTGTTGCGCCAAGTAGTGGCCACTTAGTTTGATCGACAATATTAACTGCCGCTTTAAGCTTTGTTTGTCCGCGCTTGAGGTTGATGAGAATACCTTCGGTCACAACAATGGCGTTATCGACCAGCATACCTAGTGCAATAATTAGCGCACCTAATGATATACGTTGTAAGTCAATCGCAAACAGTTTCATAAATATAAAGGTGCCTAATACGGTCAGTAATAATATACCGCCGATTAAAACCCCACTTTTAAAGCCCATAAAAATAAGTAGTACTACAATAACTATTGCAATGGCCTCTATTAAACTAACAATAAAGCCATCTACCGACTGCTCTACTTCTTTAGGTTGGTTATACACTGAGCTAATATCAATACCATGCGGGCGTTGATACTCAAGAGATGCTAAGTGCTCATCTATGTGTTTACCCACATCAACAACATTGACCCCAGACATAAACGACACACCAATAAGCAGAGCCTGTTGTTGATTGTAATGAATCACATTGGTCGGTACTTCAGCATATTCACGGTAAACCTTTGCAACATCGCCTAGATAAATGAGTTCGCTGGCACCTGATTTTGAAATTAATAAGGTTTCAAGTTCTTTTACATCTTTAAATTCACCAGTAGGGTGCAAGCGAATAGACTCATCACCCACGCGAATACGTCCAGCGTTAGATACGGTGTTTTGTGATTGCAGTAAATCATAAATATGACTAGGCGCAATACCAAGTTGGGCAAGCTTTTGCGTCGATACCTCAACCATTACTTGTGGCTGCTGTTGGCCCGCAATTGTAACTTTGCTCACTCCTTTGACTAAAACAAGTTCACGTTTTAAATAATCAACATAGTCTTTTAATTCATCATACGAGTAGCCATCGCCCGTGACGGCAAACATAACGCCGTAAACATCGGCAAAATCATCAATCACATTACTGGGGTAAACACCACTTGGCAGCGACGGGCTAAGGTCGTTTATTTTACGACGCATTTCATCCCATATTTGTCTAAGCTCTTGTTTACGATAGGTGCTTTTCATTTCTACGGTAATTTGTGATTTACCATTGGATGAAATAGAGGTGACATAATCAACATAGGGGAGCTGTTGAATGGCATTTTCAATCGGAAATGTGACTTCTTCTTCGACTTGCTGTGGAGAGGCGCCCGGGTATAAAGTGATCACCATGGCTTTTTTTAAAGTGAATTCAGGGTCTTCCAGCTGGCCTAAATCAAAATAAGATACACTGCCGCCAATTAACAGCAACAGCGTAAACATCCAGCTAATGACTTTTTTCTCAATAGATAGTTGCGCAAAGCCCATAATTATAAGCCTCGCTCTTTATTCCAAGGACGAACAGACATGCCCTCTTGTAAAGAGTGAACACCAGCAGAGACAATTTGTTGGCCTTCTTTTACGCCGCTAAGCACTTCAATAGTGTCGTGATGCAATTGACCCACTTGTACTGCTTGTTTATGCACAGTGCCAGTTTGCTGATTAAAAACCCACACATAGGCATTATCGCTTAGGCTTTTATTAGGATCTGAAAATACCGACTCAATAGGTAAAATAGTGTAGGGGGTTTGTGAGCGTGTAACTTTGCTCAAATCTATCATCACTTGTCCCGACATACCCGCAAGTAAGTTAAAATCTTCTGGCACCGGTAATGAAAACACCACTTTATAGGTGAGTGTTGCAGGATCGGCTTGGGTATCCCATTCTTTAAGCGTGAGTTTGTATTGCTTGTCGTGATAGCCATCAAATTCAACCATAGGTTGATATTGGGTATCTTTTTGAATACGTGCCACGATTTTTTCAGGAACCTGTATTGCTACATCCATAAAATCGCGGGTTTCTAAGCGCAAAACATTTTGTTTTGCTTGAATACTTTCAAAGTTTTTTACAAATACTTTGGCTACTATGCCAGCAAAAGGAGCGCGAAGTTCGCTGTACTCTAAATTCGTTTCTGCAATTTTAAACGCTGACTCAGCGACTTGTTCATTGGCAACCGCTTGATCAAGCTCGGATTGACTGGTGATATTTTTATCAAATAGTTGTTTAATACGTTTTAGCTGCGACTTAGCCAGTTCATAGCGCGCTTTGCGCTCATTATATTGTAATTGAAAATCTTCAGGGTCTAATTTCGCCAATAGTTGCCCTTTTTTTACCTGCTCACCGGCTAATACAGGAAATTCAACCAACTCACCATTGACCCTAAAAGCCAGGTACGAGCCCTGGTTTGCAACGACTTCCGCAGGAAAACTGCGTATGTTTGTTTGCGAATCATGACCAATACTAAATAATTTAACAGGGCGAATCGGCTCTTCTTTAACTATTTTCTCGGGCTCCGAGCAGCCTATTAAACTTAGTAATGTCGCAGATAGTAAACATAAGCGAAACAGTGGCATGATATCTCCATGATAAAAAAAGGCTAAATAAGTCAGTGCAGCATACGCTGCAAACATATAAAATAAAATTCATTAAATTTTAGAAACTCAATAAGTTTTACTTATAATGTGCTGGGCTGACTATGAAACTTAATCAATTACAAATTTTAGATGCTATTGTGCAAAGTGCGAGCTTAAGTGGCGCTGCATTAAAGTTACATAAAACTCAGCCTGCATTGACACTGGCGATTAAAAACTTAGAGGCGAAATTAGGTTTTGATCTACTCGACCGTTCTAAATACCGATTACAACTTACCGAAAAAGGACGTATTTTTCATCGTGAAGCTAAACAGCTTTTAAACGCGAATGAGCAGCTTACACAGCTTGCAACCGAGCTGGCGCTGGGGAATGAAGCGCAATATAGAGTTTGCTATGAGCAAATTTGTCATGTGCAAAGTTATAACGAGATCATAAGTAATACTTTTAAGCATTTTTCTAGTACAGAATTTCGTTTAACCAGTGGTAAACGGTTTGTATCTTTAGAGCAAGTGAATACCGGCCAAGCCGAGCTTGGGATTGGCCCATGGTTTGATTTATTTCATGCCACCGGCGATTTAGAAAGCTTACCGATAGGCAAGCTAGATATAGGCATTGTTGGCGCAAAAGGGATTTTACCTAAGCAGCTTACCTACGATGAGTTACAACTTTACCCGTGTTTAGCGATGTTTGAAAGTGGCTTGAGCATAGACAGCGACAGGTTGTCTTATTCTAAAGGGGCTGCGGTAATGAAAATAGATGACATATCTACCCTAAAGTCGTTTTTATTGTCAGGTGCAGGATGGGCAATGATGAGCTTAGGCCACTGTAAAAAAGAAATTACCGCGGGCTCATTACAGCAAATAATAGTAACAGACAGAGAGCATCAGTTTAGCGCGCAAATTCGTGCTTTTCGTCAACATGCTATGCACCATGGTCCTGTTGCCCGTAAAATTTGGCAGCAATTTGAATTACTCAGTCAGGAGTATTTAAACAATAATGGACGTTAATAAAGAAACGGTTATTTACACTATTATTGCGAGTATACCCTCAGGGTGTGTTGCCAGTTATGGCCAAGTAGCGGCGCTTGCAGGGTATCCTAATAATGCAAGGCTAGTTGGTCGATTATTAAAAGAGATGCCTAAAGATTCTACTATCCCATGGCATAGAGTGGTTAACAGCCAAGGTAAAATAGCGTTTGCACAGGGCTGTGCGCAGTATCAAATACAACGAGAAAAGTTACTTGCTGAGGGCGTTACTTTTAATAATCAACGAATTAATATGGCAAAACACCGCTGGCAATAAATTAATAATCCATTTTTTGTAAGTCAGTTAAAGCCCAAATTTCATCTGCGGTCCATTCGTCTAGCCAAATAGGAATATCTGCGGCTTTCATTGGTTTAGCAATACCATAGCCCTGTGCTAAATAACAGCCAAGTAGCATTAGTGTTGCTGCATGTTCCGGGGTTTCTACGCCTTCAGCTATAACGCTTCGTTTAAACGATTTGGCCAGTGCAATAACGCCTTTTACAATTGCTAAATCGTTAGAGTCTTCAAGCATATCCCTAACAAAGCTTTGATCTATCTTTATTAGGCTTGCAGGTAAACGCCTTAAGTATGTGAGTGAGGAGTAACCCGTACCAAAGTCATCTAATGAAAACTCAACGCCCAAAGCTTTACAATCTTGCATGGTTTTAGATACGTGGGCTACATCGTTAAGCGCACTGGTTTCCAGTACTTCTAGCTCTAGGTTTCTAGCATCGACCTGTGGATGTGCCAATAGTAATTCAGTTAGCCGCGCTGTAAATTCAGGCTGCTGTAATTGAACTGCGGCAACATTAACGCTCACTTTTATGTTTAAACTAGGTGTTAAAATTTGCCAGTGGTTAATTTGAGATAATGCAGCGTTAATAACCCATTCGCCAACGTCTATCATTAGCGCATTGTTTTCAATTACAGGTAAAAATTCAATAGGGCTAAGCAACCCGCGCTCTGGGTGTTGCAAGCGTATTAATGCCTCAACGCCAATCATACTACCCGTTCGCATATCTACTTTTGGTTGATAATAAAGTACAAACCAATCATTAGCTAAGGCTTCACGGATAAGTGTAATGCCGGTTTGCTGTGCTTTAACTGTATCTCCTTGACTTGTATCGAATAAATGATAACGATTTTTGCCCATTTGTTTGGCAATATACATGGCTTGATCGGCATGGCGCATCAGTTGTTCAGCATCTAAATTATCTTCTGGGTATATTGTTACCCCAATACTGGCAGAGACATTCAAAACAATATCGTTAACAGTGACAGGTTTTGCTGCTGCAGCCAGTAGCCTCTCAAGTACAGGTACGCAATCGGCAACTGATCCTAAATTAGTTAATACAGCAACGAATTCATCGCCACCAATACGGGCCAAGCTATCACCTTCACGAAGTGCATCTTTTAAACGGATTGAAAGTGCAATTAATAACTTATCGCCAATATCATGGCCATGAGAATCATTAACATGCTTAAATCCATCTAAATCAAGAAACACCACCGCCAGAGAATTGTTATGGCGACGGCATTGCAACATGGTTTGGCTGAGCCTATCGGCAAGCAATACGCGGTTTGGCAAGTTAGTTAATAAATCATAATGTGCAATACGGCTAAGTTGCTCTTGTTGGCGTTTAGCTTGGGTGATATCGGTAAATATTCCTAAGTAAAAAGTAACGTTGTTGTCGTCTTTTAAAACTGAAATATTAAGTAGCTCAGCATAAAGTTCACCGTCTTTTTTACAGTTCCACACTTCACCTTGCCAATGACCATATAGGCTGAGCTGTTTCCATATGTTTTTATAAAATGACTCTGTTTGTTTGCCCGAATTTAAAAATGATGGATTGCGGCCTATAACTTCATCGTGGCTATAACCGGTTATATGACAAAAGGCAGGATTGACATCAACAATAACTTTATCAGCATTTGTAATAATAATCCCTTCATGGGTATCTCTAAAAACCCGAGAGGATAAATGCAGTTTTTCTTCAATTAATTTACGTTCAGTAATATCAACCGAGACACCCAACATGGTAATTGCGCTGCCAGAGCTGTCTCTAACAAGAGTCCCTTTAGTATTAAACCAACGAACGTTACCCCGTTTAGTAATAATACGGTGATCAACATTATATTCTTTCGCCGCGTCAATACATTGATTTATATCGCCTACTATATTGGCGCGATCATCTGGGTGAATACTGGCTAGGTATTCATTTTTAGTCATTTCTAATTGTTTAACATTGCCAGTAATTAGTCTTATACCATGTTCAGAAAAGCGGATTATATTGGTTTTTATGTCCCATTCCCAAGTCGCAATTCCCCCCACTTTTTGGCTTAAAAGAAGTCGTCTTTCGGTATCAGTTAATGCTTTAATGTTATTTTGTAATGCATGAGTACGTTGCTCTACTTTTTTTTCTAATTTTAGGTGGCTCGCTCTTAATCGGGTTATCAGATAAGATGAAAGTGAAGTTAAGAAAGTAAACACAACCGCAATAGCAATACCAAGTAACAGCATACTATTGTCTTGCCAGCCCCTGATAGGGTAGGCTTTAAATACCCAAACGCCGTTTGGCACTTGTATGTTAAAGTCGACCGTGTTTTTTGTTATTTGGTTGTCTGAGGTAGCAATGATTTGCACATCATTTGTATCGGGCATGACTTTTGAAAGCTCATAACCAATGCCTGCCTGTGGCAGTTGAGCTAAATTAACGCTTTGAAGAATATCAGGAAAACGAATAAGCGCAGTGGCAAATCCCCAAAACTGGTTTCCCTGTGAGGTATCTAGATACACAGGCAGCCTAGCCGCTGCACCCATACCACCTTGAAATAATTCAAAAGGGCCAGCAAGGGTTAATTTACCTGTTTTTTTGGCTAAAAATGCCTCTTGCGTTCGCAGTGGGTTCTCTAAAACATTATTACCGATAGCACTTTCATTGCCCTTAAGTGGAACAACGTGTGTAAGAATACCGTTTTTATGAAGTTGTAAGGCGTCAAGACCAGGATAAAGACTTAACATTTCAGAAGCGAGTTCTTCAAAGCCTTTAGTCTCGCCATTTTGAGTACGAATTAATGCCGCAATAGGATAGGCTGCAGAAAGTGCTTGGTTAAGATTATTTCTAATATGGTTAACGTAGCTACCCGCCACCTTTCTGATAGAGTTTTGCTTTTGCTGATAAATGTATTGATCGAGTAGATAAATTGAATACACAGATGCAAGCGTTGAGATTAACAATGTGATCAACACCAGTCTTGCTTTTATAAACAAGCTCAGTATCTGTGGTCGAGTATTAGATGGTGACAATGTAAATAACACCTAGCGTTGTTTAAGCCGCGTCCATTTAGAACAATGGCGTTTTAAGTTCCTGAAACAGTATAGCAAACAGTCATCTAAAGCATTAGGGAGATTTAATTATACTTTAAAATAACCACCGTGATTTACTAAAGCTTGAGTGAAATAATAGGCTACATTGTGAGATTAGCTAGGAAGGCACTATGTGTATTTAGTTAATACACATAGTGAGTAATGGCAATATAATGACTTACACAACCGCCAATGACAAAAAGATGCCAAATAGCGTGGCTATATTGAGTGTTTTTAGCGCTGTAAAACAATGTACCCACGCTATAAAATAAACCGCCAGTAAGTAGCCAGTATAGTGCGTTGATAGGTAAGTTTGAGTAAAGTGGGTATATAATTGCCAGTGCAAACCAGCCCATTAATAAATAGGTAGCGAGTGACACTTTTTTATTGCCATTTTTAACAAGCAGTTTATAAGCAACACCGGCTAAAGCTACTGTCCAAATAAATACCAAGGTAGCCCAAGACCAAATCCCAGATAAAGAGAGTAATAAAAAAGGGGTATATGTGCCAGCAATAAGCATGTAAATAGCACAGTGGTCACATTTTTTATAAAACGCTCTTAATTTAGGACGAACACTGGCGTGATAAAGTGTAGAGGACAAAAATAAAATAAATAAGCTGCTGCCATAAACGACTGTGCTGGCGTAACCTTTTACAGAGTTAGCTTGTTTAAATAAATCCCAAATTACAAATGCAGCAAATAAAATACCTAAAGCATGGCTAACAACATTTAATAGCTCTTCTTTTTTAGAATAGGGCGCTTCAAAAGACATAACAGATCCTACCACTTACAATTTAACGTTTAGTGTACAAGTGTACGCTGAAATTATCAATTGAGAATTGATTGACATGGTGCTGCCAGTTTATGGATTACGGCATGTTAAAAAATACACTACTATTTGGTTATATTTTTTAAATTGTTAGTTAAATTAACTAACACATATTTTGCAAATCTTAACATTTTTATTTTATATCCTTATAAAACAAAGGTTTATTGATTTTTTTCTTTATGGCACAGCCCTTGATTGTATCTAGGTGTATTAACCAATAAACAAACAAGGAATAACATTATGAAAACTTCAATTAACATGACACTGGCTAGTTTACTTTTATTAGGTTCATCTCAAGTACATGCAACAGAGGTCGATTTAGATATTACAGATATGTTGACTAAAACGGTGACAACTTATGTATCACAAGCAACCCATGAACTTGAACAGTCAGTAAAAGAAGCCGTTTCTTTTGATGCCCAAGCTATTTTAGATGGTTTACTACAAACCAACCCAGTTGTTGATAATAGTGGCATTGATGAAAAGCAACTTGTAGTAAAAACACAACAAAAGCAATAAAAATAGGGAATAAGTGATGAACAGCGAGTTCGAATTGTTAGCCCTGATGTTGGTGCCAGTGGCAAGTGTACTGAGTGTATATTACATCGCTTACATGATAAAAAATGTGGGAACGAGGTTTAATTAGCGAATGCACTTACACGGTAAAACAATCGATGTAACTAAAGCTGATCGACTTCAATAGAGCGCACGTAAATAAAGGCAGAGTGTTTGAAAGAAGTAGACTTTATGAAACGTGCGATTTTCCCATTACCGATTTTTATATTACCTGAAGGCTATACGCGATTACGTATATTTGAGCCTCGTTATTTGACGATGGTTAGAAACGCATTAAAAACAAACAGCGGTTTTGTACTTTGCACCTTCGAACACGACACACCATTTAATATAAGCGCCCAAGGGTGTTTAATGGATATTATTGATTTTGATCAAGACGAAAGCGGTATGCTGTTGATTGATGTTTTTGCATCAAAAAGTGTGCAACTAGATAACGTGTACCAAGACGAACAGGAGTTACGCCATGGCGAGGTCTCTGCGTGCAATACACCTTATTGGTACAATAGCAGTAATCATGACATTGGTGAACATCAACTACTTCAAGTGGCACTAGAAGAAGTATTCTCTAATAACCCACAGCTACAGTCTCTTTATAAACATACCCAGTTTAATCAACTTACTTGGGTTGTTGCCAGATGGCTTGAGCTTCTCCCTATTTCTATTGAGAAAAAACAACAACTTGCATTTGAAACTAATTTTGATAACTTGCTGAATTTCCTCCATACTGTGATTAATAACGAATTTGCCTAAAATAATTTTGATCCGCTTACATTCTTAGCTCGTAATGGTACTTACAAAAGCTATAACGGGACATTTTACTATGGTAAGTCAACAACAAACATTACGTTGTGAACCTAACACAGGTAAGTATACTGCCATGCCAGAAACGCCAAGTACGGAACTCAGGGAAGCATTAGTTAATGTAGCCCAATCTCGCGATAAAAAATCTTTCGCGTACTTGTTTGAATATTTTGCACCAAAGATCAAACGCTTTGGCATTAAGCAGTTTGGTGTAGAAGCCCAAGCAATGGAGTTGGTGCAAGAAACGCTCACTTCAGTGTGGCGAAAAGCGCATTTGTACAACAGCGACAAAGGCGCAGCCACTACGTGGGTTTATACGGTAATGCGTAATGCGTCCTTTGATATGCTTCGAAAAATGAAAAGTAACAAAGAAGAAAATATCAGCGAAGACATCTGGCCGTTATTGAATGAATCAGAAGATACACATCACGAATACAGTGACCACCTTGAAGATAAACAAATTAAGCGCTACCTAGATAAACTGCCACAAGCACAAAGAGAAGTGGTACGCGGTGTTTACTTTCAAGATATGTCGCAAGAGCAGCTTGCTCAACAATTAAACATTCCAGTAGGCACGGTAAAATCACGATTACGTTTAGCCTTGCAGAAATTACGTAATGAAATGGGAGATCAGCATGATTAAACATCACCCGAGTGAAACACTACTGACACAATACTGTGCAGCAACACTTCCCGCATCACTAAGCTTAGCCGTATCTATTCATGTAGATATGTGCCCAATATGCCAAGCTGAGGTTGAAAAACTCGAGGCAAGTAATGCAAAAGCAGTGTTTAGTGACAACATGAATGTTAATAACGATGAGCAAAGCGACGATATAGCGGACTCAGGGTTGCTTGAATTAATCACGTCAGACGATTCGATTGATGAAGTTTATGCCGTTGAACCTGTCACTATTGAAGTGAATGACTATAATTACAGCTTACCAAGAGCATTAACACGTATTTCTCATAGCAAATTTACACAAGTAGGTAAGCTTGCTCGTTCACGTATAGCGCTTGACGATGGGCATTTGCGCTCGAGTTTATTGCACATAGACGCAGGCGGTGAAATTCCTGAGCATACACATACAGGTTTTGAAGTTACGCTACTTCTTGATGGCGAATTTACAGATGAAGAAGGCAGTTATGTACCAGGTGATTTTATTTGGCAAGATGGCCGTCATCAACATACTCCTTTAACAAAAGAGGGATGTTTGTGCTTTACTGTAGTCAGTAGTGCGCTACATTTCAATAAAGGACTTAGCAAGTTGCTTAATCCAATTGGCAGCTTGATTTATTAAGAGAATCTATGCAAACAGATACAATAAAAATAGGTATTAGCGCCTGCTTAGCAGGCGAAAAGGTAAGATTTGACAGCGGCCACAAAAAATCTAACTTTTGTATGGAAGAGCTGGCAAAACATGTTGAATATAAAATGTATTGTCCTGAGGTTGCGGTTGGCTTACCTATACCGCGCCCGACAATTCGTCAAGTAAGAACTGCTGATACAATTAAAGTGTGTCGTCCAGATGGTACAGGTGATGTTGGCCCTCAGCTAACAGAATACGGCAAAAAAATAGCCACCGAGCAAGCTGGTCATTTAAGTGGGTTTGTTTTTTGTGCTAAAAGCCCGAGTTGCGGCATGGAGCGCGTTAAAATTTACAATGAAGCAGGAACCGGTAACACCTCTGAAGGGATTGGTTTTTTTGCAGAACAAATCATGAAACACAATCCATTACTGCCCTGTGAAGAAAACGGTCGTTTGAACGACGTTCATTTACGCGAAAATTTTGTTATGCGTGTTTATACATTACATAATTGGCAGCAGTTGGTGAAAGAACCCATTACAGTTCATCGGTTAACTCAGTTTCACGCGCAATACAAATACTTGTTGATGGCTCATAACTATCAAGCTTACCGTGACTTAGGCCACTTGCTTGGTACTTATTTAGGTGATGATATAAACGCATTAGCCGATGAGTATATTCTCGGTTTAATGACCGCGTTGAAACGTCCTGCGTCAAGAAAAAACAATTCAAATACTTTAATGCACTTGCAAGGTTACTTCAAAAGAGATTTATCGAAAATCGAAAAAGAAGAAATGCGAGATGCAATAGACGAATATCGCCAAGGGTTGGTACCGCTTTATGTACCACTAACCTTGCTTAAGCATCATTTAAAGGTTCATCCTAATGAATATTTAAGCAAGCAAATATACTTTAACCCTTATCCTAATGAATTAAAGTTACGTTACGGTTTGTAATGAATACACTATTTTGGTTTAGGCGCGATTTGCGCCTTTTTTCAAACGAAGCGCTTATTGAAGCGTTAAATAATGGTGCTAAACACACCATTTTTTTTGTGTGCGAAAAACAATGGGCACAGCATAACACTGCACCAATTCAAATTGATTTGCTAAAACGCAGAGTCAGTTATATCCGTGAAAAATTAGCTGAGTATGGCATTAATTTACACGTGATAGAGGCTCCTTATTTCACAGACTGCCAAACTAAGCTTCTCGAATTTTGTCAGCAGTATGAGATTAAACACATAATAGCCAATAAAGAATATGAGCTTAATGAGTTTAATAGAGATAAAGCGATTCAAGCGCAATGCGATCAACAGCAAATAACATTTACTTTATACGAAGGTGACATCATTGCACCTGTTGGCAGTGTACGCACACAAAACAATGAAATGTATAAAGTGTTTACGCCCTTTAAGCGGGCGTGGTTAAAACAGTATCAAGATACTCACTTTAGCTTGGTGTCGTGGCCATTATCTTCAAACCCTATTGAGATTGAATCGTGTGAATTACTCAGCAGTGATGACAGTTCAAAAAAATGGCCGGTTGATGACGACACTTTAGCGAATGTGGTCGATAATTTTATCCATGATAAATTAGCAAGTTATGATGATGTACGCGATATACCTAGTGTAAAAGGAACATCAGGTTTAAGCCCATATTTAGCATTAGGGGTTGTTAGCAGTAAGCAGTTAATGGTCAACATACAACAGCAGTATCCAGATATTTTGACTACCTCAAAAAGTAAAACCTTTACGTGGGTGAACGAGCTGATTTGGCGTGAATTTTATAAACACCTCATTGCCGAATTTCCTAAATTATCGCGCGGTGCTAATTTCAACGAAAAGTACGATAGTGTTGTTTGGCGTGATAATGAGGCTGAATTTAAGCTTTGGTGTGAAGGCCGCACTGGCTATCCACTTGTTGATGCTGCCATGCAACAGCTATTGCAAACTGGTTGGATGCATAACCGTTTGCGAATGGTAGTGGCAAGTTTCTTAACTAAACATCTTTTAATCGACTGGCGTAAGGGCGAGCAGTTTTTTATGCAGCACCTTATTGATGGTGATTTAGCCTCGAATAATGGCGGCTGGCAATGGGCGGCAAGTACAGGCTGTGATGCACAGCCTTATTTTAGAGTGTTTAACCCTATTACTCAAAGTGAACGCTTTGATCCAAGTGGTCAATTTATTCGTAAATATCTGCCTGAATTAGAAAAAGTCCCAGATAAACACATTCATTTTCCTCATACCTATTTAGCAGCAACGGGGCAAAGTGAACACTGTTACTGGCCGGCAATTGTTGATCATAAAGCAGCACGAGCTAGGGCTTTAGATGCATTTAAGGTGTGATATGGATAACCAATTATCAGTCGATAAATTTGTAGAAATATATCAAAAGCTTGATAAAAATAACCTTGAGTTATTAACCGAAATTTACGCAAAAAATATACAATTTATAGATCCGCTGCACGAAATTAATGGTCTAGAAGATTTAAGGCGTTATTTTTGTGGTTTATACAGTAATGTTAAGGATTGTCGATTTGACATAACCGATTCATTTACCAACGATAATAACGCATTTGTGTATTGGACAATGTATTACTCTCACCCAAAACTGAATGCCGGTAAAACCATCACAGTGCAAGGGCACAGCAAGTTGGTATTTGAAGGCGACAAGATTGTAAAACATCGAGATTACTTTAATGCTGGTGAGCTGTTATACAAGCATATCCCATTACTAGGTAATATCATTAATTTTATTGATAAAAGGGCTGGTTAACTATGATTACCCTTATTACAGGTGCAACGTCGGGTATTGGTGAGCAACTTGCTATTAAGTATGCCGAGCAGGGTGATACAGTGATCGCCTGCGGGCGTAATACGCAAAAACTTGCTGAACTAGGTAAACACAACAACATAGAAACCTGCCAATTTGACGCCACTAATTTACAAGATATAAAAGCGGCAACGTTAGGGTACACTCAATTTGACCGCGTAATTCTCAATGCTGGCAACTGCGAGTATGTTGACGATGCACGTAATTTTGATAGCGCCTTATTTGAGCGTGTTATTAACGTTAATTTGTTATCAATGGGTTACTGCTTAGAGGCGCTTTTGCCAAAAATAGTTTCTGGCGGGCAATTAGTAATGGTTAGTTCAAGTGTTACTTATTTACCATTACCACGTTCAGAAGCCTACGGAGCATCAAAGGCAGGCGTTAGCTATTTAGCTAAGAGCCTAGCGATAGATTTAACCGATGTTGATGTGACATTAGTACACCCTGGTTTTGTAAAAACCCCTTTAACTGATAAAAATGATTTCCCTATGCCGATGGCTGTTACAGCCGAAAAAGCGGCTGACTATATAATAAAAGGCGTCGCTAAACGCCGCAAAGAAGTTCATTTCCCCTATCGTTTTACACTTATACTTAAAGCATTGCGAATATTGCCACTTTCGCTTTGGCTTAAAATTGCAAAAGGATTAACCCGTTGAAAAAAATAGCAATAATTGGGACTGGCGTATCAGGTTTAACCTGCGGGCATTTACTGCACAAGCATTACGATGTCACATTATTTGAAAAAAATGATTATATTGGTGGTCACACCGCAACTGTAGATGTAGAGCACAGCGGTATTAATTACGCGGTAGATACGGGGTTTATTGTATTTAATGATAGAACATACCCTTATTTTGAAAAGTTGCTTGAACGCATTGGTGTAAAACGTAAACCTACACAAATGAGTTTTAGTGTGCATAACGAAGCAACCGGCTTTGAATACAATGGGCATACATTTAGTAGTTTATTTGCTCAGCGCAGAAATATAGTTAGACCTAAATTTTGGCGTTTATTGTATGACATCGTGCGTTTTAATAAGTTATGTAAGGCTTTGCACGCAAAAGGTCACTACACAGAGCAATCACTAGGTCAATTATTACAACAACATCGTTTTAATGATTTCTTTAAATACCACTACATTTTACCTATGGGTGCTGCCATTTGGTCGACAAGCATTAAAGAAATGGAAAATGTAGGGGTTGAGTTTTTTGTAAAGTTTTTCTTCAACCATGGTTTATTAGACATTACCAATAGGCCGCAATGGTACGTTATTCCCGGTGGCTCGCGAGAATACATTAAGCCTTTAATTGCCGGTTTTGCCGACAACATAAAACTTAACAGTCACATTAAGTCTGTGACTAGAAACGCAGAAGGCGTAACAATTACCTTTGCAGATGATCAGCAAGCACAGTTTGATAAAGTCATTTTTGCCTGTCACTCTGATCAAGCTTTAGCTTTGCTTGGCGATCCTTGTGAGCAAGAAACCACTGTTTTAGGTGCTATCCCGTACACAGAAAATTCAGTAGTACTTCACACTGATGAATCATTATTACCGGATAGAAAAGCCGCATGGGCAAGTTGGAATTATTTGCTCAATAATAATACCGATAAAGCGGCGGTGGTTACGTATCAAATGAATATACTGCAAGGGATCAAATCAGATACACAGTTCTGCGTTACCTTGAACCACTTAGAAGGTATTAATCAGAGTAAAATTTTACGTGAATTTACCTATCATCATCCGGTATTTAACCAATCATCTATTGCCGCTCAACAGCAAAAGCATACCGTTGATGGGCAAAATAACACGTACTTTTGCGGAGCGTATTGGTACAACGGTTTTCATGAGGATGGTGTGCGCAGCGCCGTTGATGTGGCCAAGCAACTTGGAGTAGAGTTTGACTAATGCAGTGTATTTAGGCGATGTTAAACATCGCCGTTTTGCTGTTAAACATCATGCGTTTAATTACCCGCTTTATATGATGTGGGTTGACTTAAATAACATCGAAGCACTTAATGGGGTACATAAACAACTTGGTACCACAGGATTTAAGGCTTTAAAATTTAAACAGTCTGACTATTTGAAAGGATTGGCGAACACTGACAATAAGCCCATTGTAGAGCGTGCTCGCGCTCAGTTAGCTGCGCTAGGTGTTGAAGAAAAGTTCAGTCATGTTTATATGTTAGGGCAGTTACGCTGCTTGGGTATTTACTTTAGCCCCGTTAATTTTTATTTTTTTGGCCATGACGATAATCAATTTAGCTACATGGTCGCTGAGGTGAGTAATACCCCATGGAATGAACGACATTACTACTTGGTTCCACTACAAAAAAAAGTGAACTTTAAGAAAGTTTTTTCCGTATCACCTTTCATGAACTTAGATATGAACTACCATTGGACTGTTCGACAAAAGCAAGACAATATACTGATACGTATAGAAAATAAGCGTGATGACGAATTACTTTTTGACGCATCGTTAAGGTTACAGCGTCAAACACTCTGCACAGCACAAATGAGTAAATTGCTTAAGCGTTTTCCAGCAATGACATGGTCTATTTTCAAAGGTATTTACTATCAGGCATTTAAACTGTTTGTAAAAAAAGTCCCATTTTTAGGTCATTCAGGTAGATCATAATTTTTTATTAATTTATGTTGTTTAACAAGTAATAACAATAATATAGGTAAGTGTATGGAAAAGGTATCGAGCTTACGCGTTCAAGAACGCACAAGTTGGTTTACTAACTTATACAAGAAGTTAGTATTCAAAGCGTTCTCGTCTATTGAAACAGGCCAAATAGTGCTTGTAGACAATAATCAGCAGTCTGTATTTGGCGATACGTCATCAGAGCTTAAAGTAACGGTAACCGTTAATGATACTGCTATGTATAAAGCATTTGCGCTCTCGGGAAGTATTGGCGCGGGAGAATCTTACATATTAGGGCAGTGGCAGTGTGATAACTTAACTCGGTTGATCGAAATTTTTGCAATTAACCAAGACCAACTAGACGCATTTGAAAAGAAATTCGCTTTTTTTAGTAACATTGCTCATCGTATAAACCACATTAAAAATAAAAACTCTCATTCGGGTTCTAAAAAGAATATTGTTGCGCACTACGACTTAGGCAATGACTTATACGAGTCTTTTTTAAGCAAAGAAATGCTTTATTCAAGTGCTGTATACCCAAGTAAAGACGCTACCCTTGAGCAAGCACAGCAATACAAATTACAGCGTATTTGTGAGCAAGTTGAGTTACAACAAGGCGACACAGTCATTGAAATTGGTACAGGTTGGGGAGCATTTGCGATTTATGCGGCCACTCACTACGACTGCCATGTAACAACCACTACCATCTCTAATGAACAGCACGATTATGTTGCAAATAAAATTAAAGAGCTTGGGCTTGAAAACAAAATAACCTTGCTCAAACAAGATTACCGTTTATTAACCGGTAAATACGATAAGCTAGTATCAATAGAGATGATAGAAGCGGTTGGTCATGAGTACTTGCCTAGTTTTTTCACTCAGTGCGGTCAGCTATTAAAAGACGACGGTGCTATGCTTATTCAAGCAATTACAATTAGCGACCAGCGTTACCAGCATTATTTAAAAAATTCTGACTTTATTCAGCAATATATTTTCCCTGGTGGGTGTTTGCCTTCGCTCAACGAAATGAGTGAGCAAATAAAAAATCATACCGATATGAATATCCACACAGTTAGCGATATTGGTGCTCACTACGCAAGAACCCTTGCTGATTGGCGAGATCGTTTCATTGCAAGTTGGCCAAACCTCGATAGTAATAAATTTGATGAGCGATTTTATCGTTTATGGCTATTTTATTTTGCTTATTGCGAGGGCGCATTTAGAACTCGCGCAACAAGCACCGTGCATTTAATGGCACGCAAACCCCGTTTTACGAGTAGTAATGATGAGATTGCACTCGCTTATTAATTTTGTACTGTTTCAAGTAGTGTGGTTTTTATGCCTACTGCTTGAACAGCATTCAATTGTCTATTCAACAGTAGTCATTGCATTAATGTTTTATTTGTCAGCGCAAAAAAAACAGGATGCTTTTTTGCTTCTAAAGTGCTTACCACTAGCCTTACTAAGTGAATTTATCGCGGTTAAGTTCGGTCTGATTGAATTTAAAGTAGCGCCATTTCCGCTTTGGTTAGTGTTTTTATGGGCTGCTTTATTGCTATGTATTAACACCTCAATGTCGTTTTTAACAACCATCAAACCTTGGCAAGCGTTTATTGTATGCTTAGTGTTTGCACCAGGAAGTTACTGGGCAGGGGCGCGATTCGATGTGTTAGAGCTCGGCTTGCCGTTATGGCAATTTTGGCCTTTATACGGTGCTTTATGGGCTGCAACGTTTAGCGTTATTTTATTTATTAACGGTAAAATTGGCGCGTTTATTAAGCAATAAAACAATTGTATTTACTGCTTGGAGCTGATTATGAAAACGCTTTTAAATTTAGTACTAATTTATGCCCTGTTTAACCATGCTGCTTATGCTGATACCCAGTTTAACAAAGTGGGCGAGGCACGTATGGAATACCTTTTTTGGGATGTTTATGATGCAACGCTTTTTACTCCCTCTGGATCTTATAGTCCCAAGCAAACGCCGGTTAAATTTACTTTAACTTACCTGCGCGACTTTGATGCTAAAGACATTGTAAAAGCCACTAAAGAGCAATGGCAACATTTAGGTAAATCACAATTATCAGCTCGCTATGCAGATAAATTATTAGCCATATGGCCAGACATTAAAAAGGGTGAATCGTTAACCTTACTGACCGATCAGCAAGGACACAGTATTTTCTTTCACAATGACAATGAAATAGGCCGCATAGAAGACACCACTTTTGCAGATGACTTCTTAGCTATTTGGCTAAGTGAGAACACCTCAGAACCATCGATTAGAAATCAACTTTTAGGGATTTAATATGATTAATCTAAAACGTATCAAAGTAACTTTGCTACTGGTAGTAAGCTTCTTTATTGCAAGTTGTTCTGCGCCGAGTGTAGAGCATTACAAAGGCTCAGAACCTAATTTCGATTTTAAGACTTTTTTTAGCGGCGATTTAAAAGCCTACGGTGTTGTACAAGACTTTAAAGGCGAATTAACCCGAAAGCTTGTTGTAGACTTGAGCGCTACGTGGGATGGCAACCAAGGCGTTATTGAGGAAGACTTCGTTTATGATGACGGCGAAACCCAAAAACGTATTTGGAAAATAACCTTAAACGACGACAACACGTTAACCGGTACTGCTTCTGATGTTTTAGGCACGGCCACAGGCAAAAGTGATGGCAGTGTTTTTCATTGGAACTACAATGTAGAAATTCCTTACGATGGCAGCACTTTTGAAGTTAACTTTGATGATTGGATGTATTTAGTCACCAATACGCGCTTGATAAACCGCACATCTATTGTTAAGTTTGGCGTTGAGGTCGGGGAAGTGACTTTAGTAATAGAAAAAATATAGCGACTCATCACAGTGCATAGCTGCACTATATTTGTGCTTAAATTAAGTTTTTGTTAACTCAACTCGCTGTATTTTACAGTGAATTATTATAATTTTACTAATTTTTTAGTATTTTAGATAAAAAACGTAATTTGCTGTTGCTAACTCTTCGAAAATGCATAAAGATAGGATTTGCGAAGGCAAAATAATAACGAATAGGAATCTAATAATGAACAAAGCTCAACTAGTTGAAAAAATCTCTACTGACGCAGAAATCTCTAAAGCAGCCGCTACACGTGCACTTGATGCATTCACAGGCGCTGTAACTTCTTCACTAAAAGAAGGCAACTCTGTTGCATTAGTTGGTTTTGGTACTTTTTCAGTTAAAGAACGTGCTGCTCGCACAGGTCGTAACCCACAAACAGGTGCAGAAATCCAAATTTCAGCAGCGACTATTCCAAGCTTTAAACCAGGTAAAGGTCTTAAAGACCAAGTAAACCTATAAGGTTTAGGTTTATAAAAATAATAAAAGGGCTATTAAGCCCTTTTTTTTTGCCGTAAATTTAACGCTTATTTAGCTTTAAGCGCCTTATCTCCGCGACCAATGCCGACCGCGCCAGAGCGAACCACTTCTATAATGTCTGTTTCATGACGTAAGGTATCTAAAAACGACTCTATTTTATCGGTACTGCTTACCAATTGTAGGCTGTAACTTTGACGCCCCATATCTAAAATAGCGCCCTGAAATACATCTACAACCCGTGTTACAGCAGCTCGCGTAGCTTCATCTTGAGCAAATACTTTTACTAGTAACAGTTCGCGCTCTATGTGGCTCATTTCGGTTAAATCAATCACCTTAAGTACATCGACCAGTTTATTTACCTGTTTGGTGATTTGCTCAACAATTCTATCATCGCCTTTAGTGGTGACAGTAATACGCGAGAGTGACTCATCATCAGTGGTTCCAACAGTTAAACTATCAATATTGTAAGCTCGTTGAGAAAAAAGCCCCACTATACGTGATAACGCACCGGGTTCATTTTCTAATAATATAGATAATATACGACGCATTATGCCTTTACTCCTTTTCTTAACCACATCTCATCTATGCCACCGTGCTTAATTTGCATCGGGTAAACATGTTCTTTTTCGTCTACTAAAATATCTAAAAACACTAATCTATCGGTTATCGACATGGCTTTGTCTATTGCCGGCTGTAATTCATCCAGTGTATTGACTCGTATTCCTACATGGCCGTAACTTTCTACAAGTTTTACAAAGTCAGGAAGTGATTCCATATAGGAAGAGGAGTGTCTGCCGCCATAAATCATATCTTGCCACTGTCTAACCATACCTAGTGAACGGTTATTTAACGAGATCACTTTTACCGCTAAGTTGTATTGTAAACAGGTAGAAAGCTCTTGAATATTCATTTGAATAGAGCCATCGCCAGTCACACATAAAGACTCTTTATCCGGAAAGGCGAGCTTAACCCCCATAGCTGCTGGTAAGCCAAAGCCCATGGTGCCTAAGCCACCTGAGTTGATCCACTGACGAGGGTGCTTAAATGGATAATACTGCGCCGCAAACATTTGGTGTTGGCCCACATCTGAACTGACATAAGCATCACCATTAGTCGCTTTATAAATAGCCTCTATAACTGCTTGAGGCTTAATTTTATCGCCATCGGTATTGTAGTTTAAGCATTTTTGTTCGCGCCAACTGATCACCTGTCGCCACCAATCTTCTTGTGCACTGCGGTCTATTTTTATTGGGCTTTTATCTATAGCAGTTTGTAACTGTTCAAGTACCGTGGCTAAACAGCCAACAACCGGAATATGTGCTTTTATGGTTTTGGAAATTGAAGTCGGATCGACATCTACATGCACGATAGTGGCATTAGGGCAAAACTTTTGTACGTTATTGGTAACTCGATCATCGAATCGTGCGCCAAGGGCTAAAATAACATCAGCATTGGCCATGGCTTTATTTGCTTCTAATGTACCGTGCATACCCAACATACCAATAAAGTTAGGGTGAATGCCTGATATACCGCCTAGTCCCATTAGGGTATTGGTAATAGGGGCATTAAGCGATTCGACTAAATGGGTTAGTTGTTCTGATGTATTTGAAAGCACAATTCCGCCACCAGAATAAATAACCAGCTTTTTCGCTTCTAAAATAGCAGTAACGGCCTTACGAATTTGTTTAGAGTGACCCTTGGTATTAGGGTTGTAGGTTCTGAGTTCTGTTGCCGCTGGAAAGTTGTAAGCAAAGGTTAGCTCAGGGTTAAGCATGTCTTTAGGAAGTTCAACGACAACTGGGCCTGGGCGACCTGAGCTGGCAATATAAAAGGCTTTAGCAAGAATATTGGGGATTTCACTAGCGCTTCTACAATTAAAGCTATGCTTTACAATCGGACGAGAGCAGCCAACAATATCCGTTTCTTGAAACGCGTCATCGCCAATTAAGTTGGTTGGCACTTGACCTGATAACACCACCATCGGAATAGAATCCATATACGCAGTTGCTATGCCTGTTACACAGTTTGTTGCCCCTGGTCCAGAAGTGGCAAGTACAACACCGACTTCACCGGTTGCTCTTGCGTAACCATCGGCCATGTGTGTGGCGGCCTGTTCGTGACGGACTAAAATATGTTCAATATCATCTTGCTGAAATAGCGCATCATATAAGTCTAATACTGAGCCACCGGGGTAACCGAATATATACTTAACGTTTAACTCTTTTAATGACTTAACAACCAATTCAGAGCCATTATATTCTTGTTTACTCATCCTCATTCCTCTGTTGACTGATTTATGCAAAAAAAAACCCCCGCGTAGTGCGAGGGTTTTAAAAAGCATGTTTCACCTTTTAATACATCCCCGCTGGGCTTATCACTAATACCAGTACGAGTAAGACTAAAAGACGAAATTGTGTGTTCATGATGTTTTGCTCTTTAAAATAAAATGCTGTTTAAATTACAATTTTTGTATGTGGTTATTTTTAAGGCTTTTGCGCGCTCATGTCAACCCAAAACTAAAGTTTTTGGATTAAAAATTCACTTTTATATCTTTTTTAATCTTAAATTCTAATTGTTATGAAATATTCTCACTTTAAAAGCAGAAATTATGCATTTTTAATTTTAAGGAGTAGGGAGCTTAAATACACATTAATTACATTAAAGTGATAAAGCGGTTTTGAGCAGGCATAAAAAAAGCCAACAGATGTTGGCTTTATAATTCAATTATACTGTTACAGACGGTCGATTACCGACTGAGTGAAGTCAGTTGTACCATGGCTGCCGCCTAAATCGCGAGTAGTACGGTCGCCTGATTTAATTACATCAGCCACTGCGCTACGAATGCGCTCTGCCGTATCGCCCATATTTAAATGCTCTAGCATTTGAATAGACGCTAAAATAACTGACGTAGGGTTTGCTAGGTTTTTACCTGCAATATCAGGTGCGCTACCGTGAACAGCTTCAAAGATAGCCGCATCTTCACCAATGTTAGCACCAGGCGCCATGCCTAAACCACCAACTAAACCAGCACATAAATCAGATAAAATATCGCCGAATAGGTTAGTCGTTACAATTACGTCAAACTCTTCCGGTGTCATTACTAGTTTCATACAGGTTGCATCAACAATCATTTCAGTTGATTCAATCTCAGGGTAACGTTCAGCCACTTCACGAGCAACTTTTAAGAACAAACCCGATGTTGATTTTAAAATATTTGCTTTATGAACAGCGGTTACTTTTTTACGGCCTTCGCGTACGGCTAGCTCGTATGCAAAAGTAACGATTTTTTCAGCGCCTTCACGGGTGATCACAGACATTGCCTCAGCTTCGTTGCCATCAGCACTCACTACTTGACCTGCACCTGAATACATACCTTGGGTATTTTCACGAACAGTAATAATATCAATGTCATCGTAACGTGCTTTAGTACCTGCGAACGACTTCACAGGACGAACATTAGCGTATAAACCAAACTGCTTACGAAGTGTTACATTGATTGATGTAAAGCCTTCGCCTACAGGGGTCGTTAATGGACCTTTTAAAGTGATTTTATTTTTAGCAATCGTGTCAATTGTTTCTTGTGGAAGCAATTCGCCCGTTTTTTCAAGCGCAGCGAGGCCAGCGTCAACAAATTCATAATCAAAATCGCATCCTGCGGCTTTTAGTATTTCAAGTGCTGAGTCGATAATGCTTGGGCCGATGCCGTCGCCTTTGATCACTGTTATGGTTTGTTTGGCCATGAACTTTTCCTTTAAAGATTTGGATACACACATAAATAAAAAATACTCACAGAGTTTAGACTACTTATATGACAGGGGTGCTAAATTTAAGCCGGCATTTATACCAATTTATTGAACATTTTGCCAGTTTATACTGCAAATACAGGGTATAACTTTAATTTATAGTGATAATAAGTCAGCTAAATACTATTGTGCAGACCTAATTGCTGCAGGGATTGATAAAAAATGACCTCACTTTTCCAGCCATGGCGGGTGAGTTGTTGATTTAATATCTGCTGTTGCCATGCTGTTAATGGTTGGTTAGGTTTAAGTACGCGCTGGGCTACAACTTTCAAAGCTGCCCACAACTTAGCGCTATCATCGAGCTGCTTTTTAGGCAATGTTTCAGCTTTTAATAACGCTATTGCCCAGGGGTCGCTACTAAGTAATTCATTAAGCTCATTAGTTAAATGAGGGGTATCAACATTGTTTATGCCAAAAAATGTGCATATTGGCGTATCTAAGGATTTATTCGGTGTTTGGTCTAAGGTGATTTTTCTAGAAACTTCTGGGCTGTAATTAATTAATAGATAATATAAATAGGCATATAGGCTCAAACTAATGCGTTCACTTTGCAAATTTTTATCGTGTTTTACTAACAGCTCTACAATGTTGATTAAACAACCCATGCGGGTACACAAAAATGTATGTAAAGGATGGGCAATACTATTTACTAACTGCTCGAAAACCATGCCTTGAATAATCGCAGGGGCCTTATCGTAACCTACCATAGACAAGCTATGCCTTAAATCTTTTGCCGGCTGCAGCTCTTTATTATACTGTTTTACTGCATGGCACACTGATTTTATAACATTAGGATAAGGGGTAAGTAATGTATTTAATGCTTTGTAATTGTACTCTTGTTGGTTTTTTATTTGTTTAACTAATTCGTACAAAGAGGACTGTGTATTGTCACTCTTATGAACAATATGCAGGTATTCACTGTCCCAAACTTTTAAAAACAAGCGATCGTCATTACACGGCCATGCCTTTAAGCCATCCTCTAATGATGCTTTTATTCGATACCAGGCCATTTTTGTATTGGCATTATTAACGATAATATGACGGCCTGCCGAATCTGTAGCCAAATAAATCATTGTTTGGTCAGCATAAACCACTTGGCTACCTGGTACATATTGTCCAACGTGTGCCACTAAGTCTTTTAATAGTCCTTGTGCAAATGAGTTGGGGGTTCTTATGTACAAATCAGCTACTGCTTTATAAAAACTAATATGCTGCTGTTTTGCGTTGCAGGTTACGTTAAGCGCCAAAATATTTGCCAAAGCAACCAATACACTGGCTCCGTCATAAAGCATGACTTTAGGCGTGTTTAATAATGCGTGTTTGTATTTGGCTAGTTTAGCTAAAATATGAGCAATTTGATGTGCTGGTTGTTGTGATGTCAATATCACTTTGGCAGCGAGTTTATGGCGTAACTGCCACATTTTAGTGTCGGTATTAGTAAATGCTTGCTGTTGGGCTAGTTTATTCAACTGATTAGCAACACAAAGGTGTTCCACCAATGAGGCACTGATGTAAAGTTCAGTTAAATGTTTATCGTAATTTTGGCTGGCACTTAATGCACAGGTTAAAACACACTGATTAACCACCAAATTGGTTGCGTAGCTATAATGTGTTTTATACAAATTAAGCTGGGCTTGTAACGCCGCGGGGTTTTGTTTATATAACTTTCTGTATTGCTCTGCAAGTTTACAAACAATCGGATAAAGTGTATGCCACTGGTTTTTATTATTATGAGATGCTAAAAGCAATTGTGTGCTTTCCACTAGCTTTTTTAATTTACCCGACAGTGGCGTTTCCATTAAATTTTTCCATCATTATGCTCAAGGTACTTTTCATAAGCACTTGGGCCCCACATTATTAATTGGCCGTTTTTAAATAATAACCCGGTACATTCATCCATTGTTGTAATGCCATCCGAGGTTTTATGCTGGGTACGATAAAATATAACTTGCCACACTTGTTCACCATCACGCTTGGCGTAGGTTAAATCTGGGCTGCCTAAATATTCAAGCACATCATTTAGCGTAAAGGCATCTTCTAAGCGCAGTTTTTCAATATAGCGTTTATTGAATGCTTCGCGGTCTTGCCAAATCATTGCTTGTGGATCGTCTTTATAAAACATAATAACCGACGTGGCTATCAGTGCATATAAACCTAATCCTAATATTAAATACCTAAAAAACTTTTTAAACATTGCCTACCCAGACCAATATAACTATCGCTAGTATACGTATTGCGCTTGTACAGTGCCATTAACTTGCGACTAATTAAGCCTTAACTGCTTTAAACTAAAGCCTAAATGGATATCTGTACGCAAACTCACCAGTTGCTTAGAAATAACAAACATATCCATATCATCAGCAAGCTTTTTTTGTAACCGTGCATTTAATGATTCATCATTTAACGCCTCTTCAATAGAGATATATTGATTAACCAATTGCTGCGCCGATTTAATACCAATCCCTTTAACCCCAGGTATATCATTGGTTTTATCTCCAGCTAGTGCCCAAAAGTCTATTAGTTTGTGTTGTGCCACGGCAAAACGCTCTTGGATATGCTGCTGTGTGAGCTGTTGCTTTTTAAAGTAATCATACACTTCAATATGCTCACTTAAATGGGGTAAAAAACCTTTATCGGTAGATACGATAGTGTTATTTATCTGATTGTTAGCTGCTTTATGGGCTAACGTTGCAATAATATCGTCGGCTTCATCATTAGTCGGTTCAAATACCACAATGCCGGTGTCTTCAATAGCAGACTTAAAATGAGGCAAGGCTTCTTTTAACGTTTGTGGCATCGGGGCGCGCGAATGTTTGTAGTCTTTGTAAAAGTGATAGCGCCAGCTTTTATCGCCATCAAATACAGCAATTGCATGGGTTGCATTAGTGGTTGTTAAGAGTTTTTTGCAGGCATGCGCTACTCGAGCGCAGCATGCTTTTAACATGTGTTCGGCGCTGTGATGCGTTTGGTTAGCATCAACAGCATAAATGCGCCTAATTAAATTAAGCGCATCAATAAGAAGTAAATGGGGATTCAATTATAAACTCACGCTTTTATCGTATAACAAGGAATATACTTACTACCAGGAAGCTTCATTCTACCTTGTTCTACAAACGCTTGTAAAAGTGTGTCCATTGCTTTCATTAAATCAGGCTCGCCACTGAGAACATACGGGCCGTCTTTTTTAATCGCATTTAAACCTTCTTCTTTTACATTTCCCGCCACTATTCCCGAAAACGCACGGCGTAAATTAGCCGCTAACTGTTGTTTGGGTTGATCAAGGTGTAAATCAAGCGACGCCATGGCCTCATGAGAGGGGTAAAAAGGTTGCTGAAAATCACTGTCTATTTTCAAGGTCCAGTTAAAGTAATATGCATCCCCTTGGCTTTTACGGTATTCGCGTACACCATTCATTGCCGACTTTAACTTTTGGCTTACTAATTGAGGATCATCAATAATCACTTCAAATTTATCTAGGGCTGCATCGCCTAAGGTCATTTGAATGAATTGACACAGCTCCTCAAAGTAAGCTTCACTTTGTTTTGGGCCGGTAAGAATAACAGGTAAACATTGCTTTTCGTTTTCAGGGTGCAACAAAATGCCTAATAAATACAACAGTTCTTCAGCTGTGCCTGCACCACCAGGAAAAATAATAATGGCATGAGCGGTGCGAACAAAGGCCTCAAGTCGCTTTTCAATATCGGGTAAAATAACCAGTTCATTCACAATCGGGTTAGGTGGCTCAGCTGCAATAATACTGGGCTCAGTTAAACCTAAATAACGGTTGTTAGTTATACGTTGTTTGGCATGACCAATAGTGGCGCCTTTCATCGGGCCTTTCATTGCACCAGGCCCACAGCCAGTACAAATATTTAACCCGCGTAAGCCTAATTCGTAACCTACTTGTTTAGTGTATTTATATTCTATTTCGTTAATAGAGTGGCCGCCCCAGCATACAATCATGTTAGGTTCACTATTTACTTTAAGAGCGTCGGCATTTCTAAGCATGTCAAAAACCATGTGGGTAATGGCTTTAGTTTCTTGGAGATTTTTTTCATACTTTT
The DNA here is from genome assembly GCF_054968565.1 of Pseudoalteromonas sp. G5_S1_54_S4. Classification (NCBI taxonomy): domain Bacteria; kingdom Pseudomonadati; phylum Pseudomonadota; class Gammaproteobacteria; order Alteromonadales; family Pseudoalteromonadaceae; genus Pseudoalteromonas; species Pseudoalteromonas sp. G5_S1_54_S4. The sequence continues at coordinate 74,740 of NZ_JBQKUL010000012.1, forward strand.
GGCAAATAAATAAAATATCGCGAATAACCGAAAATATGTGCTCATGTATGCCGGTGACTATGTGGCCGTCAACGAAGGCCGTTTGCGGCGGGTTCTCTAATTCAATTTTAATACCGCGTTCACGGCTTACCAAACGAATATCAAAGTCTTTATGTTTTTCGTATATATCGTTACTTACATCAGTATGGCTGCCTACATTAAGCACGGCTAATACACAATTTCTAAATAACCTGTAGCGTTCGCTGGTTGATGACTGTTCTAGTAGGTCTACTTCTAGCTGCGATAATAAATCTAATACCCCTGTTGGGTTTAACTGTATTAGCATCGGCATTCTCCTTGAAACTTCTTGGGTAAATTTACTGCGTAATTATGCCTTGTACTCAAAGGTAGAAATGCATAACACTATTTACTAATGCACAGACGATCCCGGCCTGAATTTTTAGCATCGTATAAAGCTTTATCGGCTCTATCAAATGCTTTTAGAGGGGTATCACCCTCTTTAAATTGGGTTGCGCCTAGCGAAACAGTAATTTCAATTTGTTTGTCTTTAAATTTAAACGGTATCTTTTTAATAGACTGTCTTAATTTATTGAGGTGCGCTGTCGCGTTTTCAAGAGAAGTGCGTGGCATTAATAACACAAACTCTTCGCCGCCATAGCGTGCAATAAAGTCTGATTGCCTAATCGATTTTTGCAGCGCTTTGGCAATAACTTGTAAAGTAATATCGCCTGCTGTGTGGCCAAATCGATCGTTAATTGACTTAAAATGGTCAACATCAATAACCGCTAAAGTTATGTCTGAATGCTGCTCGTTAAATAAGTTAATTTCGTAGTTGTAACGCTCATCAAATGCAGCCCGATTAGGCAGTTTTGTCAGGCTGTCGAGTAAACTTTTAAACCGTTGTTCACTTAAACGTTTTTTATAGCTACTGACTTTGCTTTCTAGGCTATTAATTCTTTCGTTTATTTGTTTAAAGCTGGCAACTAAAATTCTGCGATCTTTTTGTTCAAGTTGCTCTTTTTCTAAAATATCAGCACTGAGAGAGCGTAACTCGTTTTCAACCAGCTGCTTTAACGCTGTGATTGAGGTCGCATTTTTTGTTTGTGTATTTAAGCTTTCTAGCTTTTCACCAATTCGTTGATTAATTGAGTCAAATTCAACATTCATCGATTCAGAATGTTCACTCGTTGATACCAATGAGCGATGCAGCTCTTCAAGTGTTTGGTTTAATGAAGCTAAAAAGCTTTGCGCTGATTCACGTTCAACGTGAATACTTTTAACAATTAAAGTAATCACATCTATTGCGGCGTCAAGTAGCTGATCAACGGCTTTATTTTTAGCAATACGTTTTTTTATTAAATACAGTGCTTCGTTGGCTTCTTCTTCTAGTACGAGCTCAGTGACTAACTTAAACAGCTTTTCAGTGAGAATACTTAGGTTGGGTGGTTCAAAGGTATTATTGCTTTTAGCTATTAAAGCTTGGTGATAAAAGGTGATTAGTTGATTTAATATTGGAATAAACCCATGCACCGACTGTATATCGTCAAGTTGGTTATCTAATAAATGACGCAGCGTTCTGCGTGTTTCGTTAGGCAGGCCTTTTGTTTGTTGTAATTGTTTTCCTGCATTTTGTACGCTGGTTAACAGGTCGCGTTGATGCGCTAGTTGAATCGCTTCCTGATTTTTTAGCAAGGCCAAAATATCATCTACCAAAGGAGAAAAATCTTCAAAATCCATTCCTTTGTTTAATGCACTGCGGAACTTAGCTAGGCGGTTATCAAGCTCAATATCAAGTCCTTTACAGCTTAAAGATAATTTAGCCGCAAAGTTAGAAAGGGTGTCAACTTGATGTTTACGTGCGCTTTCTATTACTTTTCTACTGTCGATTGCTTGTTTTAGTTTTTGTTCCACCGTATTGTAGCTCCTAGACACCTACACACCATTATTTTAATACCTTTGTTGTTTTAGTTTACAACAAAAACATATTAATAGTAGGTATGAGATCAAAAACTTAATGTTTTTAATAACAAAATACGAACGATCTTGAATATAAGTGTATTTATCGCTTTTAATTCACTTTTAAATAGGGTCTTGTTAATCTTGCAACAACAATATGTTATCCAAAATGAGCCTTTATGAAAAAGCTACTTGCCTTATCAATTTTAGCTGCCTGTTCAGCACCGGTATTTGCCGACGTTAATTACGCTTTAAACATTTCTCAGCCAGAGCATCATTTAGGTGATGTGAACGTAGAATTTCCTAAAACGGCGCAGTCTTTCTTAGATGTAAAACTTCCTGCATGGCGTACTGGTCGTTATGAAATTTTAAACCTAGCCAATGGCGTACGTTACTTTAAAGCCAGTGATGACGAAGGTAATCCATTAAAGTGGGAAAAGATTGACCACAGCACATGGCGCGTTCATTTAAATGAACCCACTCAAGTTAATATAGATTACCAAGTCTATGCTAATGAACTAGGTAAGCGTGCCCGCCATATTGACGACAGCCATGCCTTTGTTGATGCATCAGGCTTTTTTATGTTTAGCGAATCATTTCGCCAAGAGCCAGTAACGGTTGAATTAAATGTCCCTAAAGCATGGCGCTCTGTGTCAGGCATGGAAAATTATAAAAATAAGCACAGCTTTAAAGCCAGTGACTACGATGTATTAGTTGATTCGCCAATCGAAACCGGTATTAACGAGCTACGCACTTTTGAAGTTGATGGTCGTGAGTACGAACTGGTGGTATGGGGTGAGGGCAATTACGATATTGAACTGATGCTAACTGATTTGAAAAAGCTAGTGGCTACCGGCAATGTGATTTGGGACAGCTACCCGTATGAACGCTATGTATTTATGGTACATGCTACATCAGGCGCAGGCGGGGCAACTGAGCACTTAAACTCAACGATTATTCAGCGCCCACGCGACCGCTTTGCTAAACGTGAAGACTATTTAGGTTTTATAAGTACTGCAGCTCATGAATTTATTCATACATGGAATGTAAAAGCGTACCGTCCTAAAGGGCTTGCGCCATATGACTACACTAATATTAATTACTCAAAATTGCTTTGGATAGCAGAGGGCTCTACCAGCTATTTTGAAGATCATTTATTAGTGCGTTCGGGTATTCAAACTAACGATGAGTTTTTTAAAGTATTAAGCAAAACCATTAATCGCCACCTCACAACCCCTGGGCGTGAAGTGCAAAGTGCCAGCGAAACCAGTTTTGATAAATGGATAAACCAAGGCGGCGATCACGCACGTAACTACGGCACTAATATTTACCTTGAAGGTTCATTATTGTCGATGGCGTTAGATATCGACCTACTTGAAAATAGCCAAGGTAAAATTAGCTACAGAGACGTACATAAAGCGCTTTATAAACAGCATAAATTACCGGCAGGGTTTACTGAGCAAGACGTACTGGCTATTTTAAAACAACTATCAGGGCGTGATTACAGCGCGTGGTGGCAGGCAAATGTTAGCTCACCAGCCAACCTTGATTTTGATGCACTGCTAGCAAAAGTAGGTTTAAGCTTTGAGTTACCAGAAAAAGCCAAGGCCACACCAAGCTTAGATGCATTTACTAAAAATACTGGCGAGTTACTTACGCTTACCCATGTACGCCGCGATGGTGCAGCATGGCAAGGCGGCTTAACCACCGACGATAAACTCGTCGCTATTAATAAAAAGCATGTAGGTAAAGACTTAACAGCCAGCCTAGAAACCTTTAAAGCAGGCGACAAAGTTACTGTTGATTTTATTCGTCGTGATGCATTAATGTCGACTGAGCTTGTGTTGTCTGAAGACTTCGACAAACCTAAAAAAGTGGTTGCGAATAAAAATGCAACTGATGAGCAAAAAGCATTATTTAAAGCATGGATGGGTGTAGCGCATCCAAATGATGTGAAAAAAGACGACTAACATCGTATATCATATTGTTTAAAAAGGAGCTTAGGGTACAAACCCTGAGCTCCTTTTTTGTTTATTGGGCGCTATATTGTAACAATTTATCTCAGCGCAGTTGACCTTACTCATACTTAATGAGTAATCTGCAGGTTCAATAATAAAAGGGATTCTATAATGCGTTTAAAACCTCTTGTTGCCACTTTGGTAGCAACCTGTTCACTGGCACTTTCTTCTGCGGCCAATGCCGATGAAGGTATGTGGCAACCTCATCAGCTACCAGAGCTGGAATCAATTTTAAAAGCCAAAGGCCTTGAAATCAGTGTTGATTCAATTTCAAAATTAACCGAATTTCCAATGAATGCGGTTATTAGCTTAGGCGGATGTACAGCCTCGTTTGTTTCGCCAAAGGGCTTAGTTGTTACTAACCATCACTGTATTTATGGCTCAGTGCAATATAATTCAACGCCTGAAAACAACATACTTGAAAACGGCTTTTTAGCAAAAACACCGGCTGAAGATTTACCTGCTGCGCCAGGTTCACGTGTGTACGTTACAGAAACAGTGACCAACGTGACTGATAAAGTAATTAGCGGCACTAACGAGCTAAGTGCAAAAGCACGCTACGATGCGTTAGAAAAAAATCAAAAAGCCCTCGTTGCAGAGTGTGAAGCTGATGCTAGCTACCGTTGTAATGTATATTCGTTTCATGGTGGTTTAGAGTTTTACCTTAT
>NZ_JBQKUL010000013.1:0-78247 GCF_054968565.1 Pseudoalteromonas sp. G5_S1_54_S4
TGAGAAAGCCCGACTAGAAATAGTCGGGCTTTTTTACGTCTGCAGGAAAGTGAAACCCCAAAGCCAAGACCCCATGCCGAACTCAGTAGTGGCCGCTCTCGTACATCCTATGCTCCATGGCATTCGTATTTCTATACATCAAACAAAACAGCGCGAAGGCGAGCCCCGCACAAGGCCGCCCCGACACAATAATAGTATCCCATTTGCTATGTGGCTCTCTAGCGCTGTGGGCACTACGACATTCTACTGCGTAGCGCACCGACTCCAAATACAAGCAAGCCCGACTCAAAAGAGCCGGGCTTTTTTACGTCTGCAGGAAAGTAAAAATATTAGCTATCAGCCGTCAGCTATCAGCTATCAGTTGCACAGTGTCAACCTGTACTTCGTAGCGTGGGTTGAGTATTACGAAACTCATGGGTAAAAGAACGCACCGACTACCTCAGAGTCCAATTCATCCCATTAAAAAACATAAGTGTACCTTGCTGTGTGGCTCTAGAGCGCTGTAGGCACTACGATATTCTACTGCGTGGTCACTACGAAGGAACGCGCCGACGCCAAATATGTGCAAGCTCGAATCTAAATTTATACCAATTCGCTTAATTAAGCGGTCTATTTTGAGGCAGGAAAAACGGGTTGATAGCTAGGCAATAAATTCGCTATTTAGTTGTTCTAAATGAGAATTTTTTAACACAGATAGCGACACGTTTAGCCCCGCAAAATGATTGAGTATTATTGCGGGTTGGTATTAGGTCTTTTGAAGGGTATATGGGCTGATAAATTCATCAGTCCATATATTTAATAATTAGCGAGGTCGTTAGCGATTAGATAAGAATACAGTAAGCTTTTTACCTATTTTTAAATGGTCGCTCGAAAGGTTATTCCATTGTTTTAGTTTAGTAATACTGACTTTGTAGTGACTGGAAATTTTCCATAAGCTATCACCCGATTTAACCTGATGTTCAATTTGGGTATCGGCTAATTGAGGGAGCACAAGCTTTTGGCCAATTCTAATGGTGTTACTTTTTAGATCGTTAAACGCTTTGAGTTGGCTAATACCCACTTTGTAGCGTTTCGCTATAACACTTAAGCTATCGCCACGTTTTACTGTGTAGTGTTGCCACTGACTATAATCATTGGAATCAAGATTAGCGAGCATGTCTTTAAATTGTGTTTGTTCAGCAACTGGGACAACAATGTGGGGCGCATCAATAATTGCTGGAAAGCGGATCACACCATGGTTTAAAAATTCAAGTTGCTGCCATTGCTTTTGGTTATCTAAAATAACAGCGTCATCAATAGGCAATACTGCAATTGTTGGGCTGTTTGAAATTGTAGGAAAAGCCATTTTTTGGCTTTTTAATAATTGTGCCGCAGCTAGTAATTTTGGCACGTACTGACTGGTTTGTTTGGGCAGTTTTAAATTGAAAAAATCAGTGGGTTTGCCTTGTTTTTTATTATTACTAATTGCTCTAAGTACACGACCTTCACCTAAGTTATAGGCTGCTATAGCGTGATACCAATCACCATCAAAGCGCCTGTGTAAATATTCCATAAAATCCAACGCTGCTCGGGTACTGTCTATTACGTCCTGACGTCCGTCATACCAAGAGGATATTTGCACTTTAAAATATTTAGCGATGGCAGGCGTTAATTGCCAAAGTCCAGATGCATGCTTGTGCGAATAGGCACTGGCATCAAAGTCACTTTCAATTAGCGGCATTAATGCTAATTCTATGGGTAAGTTCCGCTTTTCAACCTCTGTGGCTATATAATAAAGGTAAGGCTCAGCACGGCGACTAATTTCATCCATGTAATTTGGGTGCGATAAATACCATGCAATACGTTGCTGTACATCTGGGTGGCTAGAATTGGCAAATGTAAGCTGCGTTCTGATGCGTTGCCACACATCATCGAGTTTCTGAGGACTTAAGGGAGCTATTTGCTCAATATTTTCGTTTTGTTCTTTAACAACAATATTCGGGTTAGCTTTAATATCAGGTTGTGAAGATGGCTGTTCGGGTGTGGTTTCACAACCGGATAAAATTAACACTAATGGCAAAATGCGGATAAATCGATTTAAAGGCACGTACTAAACTACTCCGAAAAAATGAATGCGGCTAACCTAAAGTAGGTTAGCTTAACATAGCGTGAGTTAAGAATGACTTGTAGTTGAATTTAACAGTTCCTTAAATTGTTCTTTATAGCGACGTGACAGGTTTAGCACTTTGCCTGTAGTGAGCTTTACTTCACTATCGCCACTTGCTAATGGCGTGATTGATTCAACCGCGTCTAATCTAACCGCATGAGAACGGTGAATGCGGCAAAATCCTTGTGGCTCTAACTGAGTTATAAGTTGTGTCATGGTTGCACGAAAAGGGTAAATTCGAGCGCCAATATGTAGATTTACATAATTGCCATTTGATTCAAGCCAATCTACTTCTGCTACGCGAACAATAAATTCTTTTCCCAGCTTTTTTACCAGTAGCCTGTCTAAGCTTACATGTTCAGCAGTATCTTCGCCTTGACTGATCGGGGCTGCTTCACCTGTTAATTGGCTCACGACATATTGATAGGTTTTAATAACAATAATCAAAAATAAGAATCCCCACAAATCTTTGCGGTATTCATAAAGTAACTCAAACCACACTAACCCAAAGTCATATTGCATACCCTGCATGGTGTAAATGAGTTTGCGGATAGCGACCATAATACCAATATGTAATAACGAAAAAGCAATGCTCGCTACTAAGTACAGTAATATTGAATGAGAGATTTTTTGCCAATTAAAGGGCTTAGCTTTTAATAACCAAACTAAAGCCGGAAACAATAATAAAGTGCCAATAGCACTCGAGTATTCCCACACAAAGGGCTCCCAGAGCATAAAAGGAAGTGCGCCATCACGTTGGGCTTCCATAATATTTGAGCTGGCATTAATGGTGTTGTTTATAAAAATATAACTACATAAAAATAAAGCCGCGTACCAAGTTTGATAGCGCTGAAAGTGCGATAAAGTGATCATTATTATTGTAACTCTTTAAAAGACCGCAATTAGACTAGCAAGAGAGTGATAAAACACCAAGTTTATATCATCCCTGATATCCACCGTTTATCCCTATTGACTGTTTTATAAGCCTTTTGTGATTGCTTAACACAGTGTGTTGTCCATAGTTGTTATTAATTACTCATAAGTTAAATCTTCTATGAATCTTAAAATAGTCATTAAAAATACAACACGTACGCTATTAAAACCTTGGGTAAATGTGTTTAACCAAGGCGAAGAGTTACCATCTCGCCGTTATGATTTAGATTGGCTGAGAGTACTTGCCTTTGGCTTATTAATTTTTTACCACACCGGCATGTTATATAGTGAAAATTGGGGCTTTCATTTTAAAAGTCAGTACTTATCCAGCGGTATTGAAAGCATTATGCTTTTATTGTCGCCATGGCGAATGGGATTAATTTGGTTTATTTCAGGTGTGGCGCTGCGCTTTATTGTTGCGCGCTTTAGTCTAGGTATGTTTTTAACTACGCGAAGTGTAAAAATATTACTGCCTTTATTGTTTGGCATTTGGTTTATTGTGCCTATTCAGCTTTATGCGCAAATGAGCCAAGAAGCCAGTTTAGCTATGGGCTTTTGGCAGTTTTACAGCCAGTTTTTTGATTTAACCAACCCTTTATTCGAGCGCTATCAAGCAGGGATTTGGCCTCATGTCGATGTGAATCACCTTTGGTACTTACGTTCGTTATGGCAATTTACTTTATTGCTGGTGCTAGCAATGCCGCTGCTTCATCACGCTACTGTGCATACAATAATCACGCGTTTATGTGGGCGCTCGTTATTTACAGTTTTTATTGTATTGCTATTGCCGCTGTGTATTTTAAAACTGAGCTGGCCGAGTGATACTTTCCGATACCCCATGGGCGCGCTGTTCTTACTTTATGGTTACTTGCTTGCTTGGCAGCCTGCATTTTATAGCCAGCTACTTCGCCATTGGCGAGTGCTATTAGTGGTATTCACTTTAGGTTATATAGTTGTTGTGCTGTGTTACAACACGATTTGGCAAAACCCTGCTGCTAGCCAATGGCAAATTACCAGCATGGATATGCTGTATACTGCGCAACGATTAATGGGCGTGTTGTTAATGCTGGCACTAGCACAACGTTTTTTGAATCACGATCACCCTAAACTGGCTTTATTAAACGGTGCAGTATTCCCTTTTTATCTATTGCATCAAAGTGTGATTATTGGCCTTGCGTTTTATTTGTCGAAGCTGCAATTAGGTGGTTTTGTGGAGCCATTACTTATACTCAGCCTCACTTTCATTATTTGTTGGTTGGTGTTTATTGCTGCGCGCCGTATCGACTTATTAAGCCCACTGTTAGGAATTAAAGTCACAGGTAAATATAAAGCATGGCAAGTTAAAGTGGGCTTTGGTTGCGGACTAATATTGGTAAGCCCGCTGATCTTTAGGTTGATTTAGCATTAAAAATATAACTTAAAATATTTTATAAATGATTGGTTTTATGTGGTATGTGCTACAAAACTCGGTTAGATTAAAAGGCTACTATGTGGTTATACAACCTGGCAAAGCAAATTTATTTTAGGGATGATTGATGCGTTTTTTATTACTACTTGTTTTTTTATGGGGCTTACCTAGCGTAGCTTTTGCTACAGCAACACCTAATTCAACGCCTGTAAATTCTGCTCCTATTATAGCTAATACGCAAAATAGCCAAGATCTGATGTATCAGCAACTGTTTAGTATGCAAAGCCAGCTTGTTCGGCTAGATGAAAAGCTACAACAACAAAAATCACTCGGTAATGATTTTAAGACCTTAGAAGCGGCGCAGCAAGCACTCAAAGTTCAACTTGCTAACTTACAGACTAAACTCGAAGCGCAAGAAAAGCTGCAAACTAATCAGTTGAATGGGGTTGATAGGCGGATTTCTGACATAGCAAGTAATACTAATAAGTGGGGCTTGGCATTAACTATTTTTGGTTTGATTATCACGGTTGCTGCAATTGCTCTCGGTTTTAGTGCAAAAAACAGAGCGGTATACGAAGCCAAGCAGGCTGCTAATACAGCCTCAGAAAGTCATATGGAAAAATGGTTATTAGATAATAAAGATAAATTAATTTCAGAGACCAAAGTTGAGCTCGAAAAGGTGAGCTTTGAGCTAAAAGAGCGAGCCGAAAAGTTAGCAACAGAAGCGAGTGCTGCACTAAATAAAATTGAGCGTGATCTAATAGAAGAAAGTAAAAGAATTATTACCTCAAATAAAGGGGAAACAGGTAAAGATTTAAGTAAACACAACAAATCTCCTACAAGGGCTTCAGCTAAAGATTGGTTTAAAGTTGGTTTAAGTGCATTTGAAAAGGGTGAATACGATGAGGCTTTAAAAGCTTGGGCAAAAGTATTGCAGTTATTAGATCAAAAAGAAGAGCCCGAACTTTATGCTGTCACACTGATGAACCAAGGTATTACTTATGGTCAGCAAGGCAAGTCTGATGACGAGCTCAACAGCTACGCAACCTTAATTGAGCAGTTCAAAGACTCATCGAATGAAGGGATTCAAATCCAAGTGGCTAAGGCGATGGGTAATCAAGGCGTTACTTATGGTCAGCAAGAAAAGTTTGAAGACGCACTCAACAGTTACGCAAGCTTGATTGAGCAGTTCAAAGCTTCACCGAATGAAGAGATTCAAATTCAAGTGGCTAAAGCGATGTTTAACCAAGGTGCTACTTATGGTAAGCAAGAAAATTTTAAAGACGCACTCAACAGTTATGCAAGCTTGATTGAGCAGTTCAAAGGCTCAGCGAACGAAGAGATTCAAATTCGGGTAGCTAAAGCGATGTGTGGCCAGAGTGCTGTATATTGCCAGAAAAAAGACTTTCCCTCAGCTCTAAAATCGCACTCAATACTATTTAAACAATTCCGCAGCTCAGAAAATAATGAGATTAAAGAAGTAATAGCAGATTTACAGACCAATATTGCAGAACAAGCTTTAATTTATGAAACGCCAGAACAAGTTCTTACTCGTGTTGCAGAGGCAGAAAAATACTCAGATAACCCAGAGAACTTAGCCGTAATGCAGTTTATTCGTTTTTTACTTGACGATAAAACGATTGAAGAGGTGTTTACTGCCCTAACCAAAATCCCGACGGAAATGAAATTAACGTGGAATTTTGGTGAGATTAAAGATTACCTAACCGATAATTTTGAAGGTATAAAGCAACAACAGATTCAAGCTGTTGTACAGTATTTTGAGCAGCATAAAGATATTGAACAATTAAGGGTTGAATTAGGAATTAAAGGCTAGCTCAATATAAATTAAATATCGCCGTAAACGACGACCTTTAGGGCGGGCTTTAGCGTGTTAAATATCCTTGAGCTTTATCGCGGGGTTACCGGCAACAACAGTGTTCGCAGCCACGTCTTTGGTTACTACCGACCCTGCGCCCACAACAGTGTTATCGCCAATGCTAACACCCGCTAAAACGATAACTCCCGCCCCAATCCACACGTTATTGCCAATAGTAATCGGCGCAGTAAAGTTTTCTTTATTGAGTCGCTCTGTGGGGTTAACCGCATGAGATACTGCCAAAAGTTGAACGTTTGGGCCGATTAAACAATCGTCGCCAATGCTTATGGCTCCTTCATTTATTGGCGCATCCAACACAGTGCAGTTAATGTTTATAAAAGTACGATCACCTATATGTATTTGCGAGCCATAGTCACAATGAAAGCCCGCTTCAATAATTACTCCATCACCACAGTGTGAGCATAATTCTTTTATTCGCTTTAAATTACCTTTACTGGGGCTTTTATTAAATAAGCGGCAAATTTCGTGCACAGCTTTTCGCTGCGCTAGATTCTCTTTACTAATACTATTAAATGGCTGCATATCAATTTTGTTTAACTTAAATAATGGTGTCTAGCTTAACCTACTTTGAGCATGATGATAATTTGAATAAAACTGCGCTTTTTTTATGCATTCACTTGCCATTTATTATGTTTCGTTTAAAATCCCCTAACTTTCGAAACGAAACTTAATAGTAGTTACTTAATGACCAAACGAAACACCCAGCAACGCCGTCATCTGATCCTTAGCCAAGTAAATGAGCTTGGTGAAGTGGCCGTTGATATTTTAGCTGAACAGTTTCAAACATCAGAAGTAACTATTCGAAAAGACTTAACCTCGCTTGAAAAAAGTGGCTTATTGCTGCGCCGTTACGGCGGTGCTATTGCGCTACCAAAAGAGATTGTTAGCGATGAGATTGATTCTAAGCGCAAAGTGGCCATTGCCAAAGCGGCAGCTGCGCTTATAAAAGATCATAATCGCATTATTATAGACAGTGGGCGCACCACTGCAGCGATGATCCCTGAGTTGGCTACCAAGCAGGGGTTAGTTGTTATGACTAACGCGATTAAAGTGGCAACGCGTTTATTAGCACTTGAAAATGAGCCAACACTTTTAATGACAGGTGGCACGTGGGATCCGCATTCAGAATCGTTTCAAGGGCAAGTAGCTGAAAATGTTCTATGCTCATATGATTTTGATCAACTATTTATTGGTGCCGATGGCATTGATGTAGCGCGTGGAACAACCACGTTTAATGAACTTGTTGGATTAAGCCAAGTGATGGCTAAAGCGGCGCGCGAAGTTATTGTGCTGGTTGAGTCAGAAAAGATTGGCCGAAAAATACCAAATTTAGAATTACCGTGGCAAACAGTAACCACATTAATAACCGACAGTGGCTTAGCAAGTGATAAACGTGCAGCCATAGAGGCGTGTGGTGTAAAACTAATTTGCGCAGAAATTATGGAATAGCAACTACATCGTGAGTTGCTAGAATTAAAAAATTAATGGAGACACTATGTGTGGAATCGTTGGGGCTGTTGCAGAACGTCCAGTAAATAAAATCTTAGTTGAAGGCCTTAAGCGTCTTGAGTACCGCGGTTATGACTCAGCAGGTGTAGCTTTATTTGAAGGCAATACACTTAATACAGTTAAAGCAGTAGGTAAGGTTGTAAACTTAGAGTCAGCACTTGAACAAGCTGGTGTTAGCGGTCACACAGGTATTGCACACACTCGTTGGGCAACTCATGGCGGTGTAACTGAAGCCAATGCGCACCCACATGTTTCAAGCAATCAATTAGCGCTTGTACATAATGGTATCATTGAAAACCACGCAAGCTTGCGTGCAGCGCTTAAAGGCGACGGTTACGAGTTTTTATCAGACACCGACACTGAAGTCATGGTGCATTTAATTCATCAGTTACGTCAGCAGCACACCACTTTATTAGCGTCAGTTCAAGCAGCTGTTAAACAGTTTGAAGGCGCATTTGGTACCGTTGTGTTCGATAAAGCGAATGATAACGAAATTATTGTAGCGCGCTCAGGCAGCCCGTTAGTTATTGGTTTAGGCCTTGGTGAAAACTTTATTGCCTCTGATCAACTTGCATTATTACCGGTGACTCGCAGCTTTATCTTCTTAGAAGAAGGTGATGTAGCGCGCATTACTCGCGACACCGTAGAAATTTTTGATGCCGATGGCAACGCGGTTGAACGTGAGGTTGTTGAATCAAACATCACACAAGATGCATCAGGCAAAGGTGATTACCGTCACTACATGCTAAAAGAAATTTATGAGCAGCCACTTGCAGTACGTAACACCCTTGAAGGACGTTTAAACGATGACCGCGTAGCTATTGATGCTTTTGGCGATAGCGCACAGCAAATATTTAAAGACGTAAAACACGTACAGATTATTGCCTGTGGTACGTCATACCACTCAGGTATGGTTGCTCGTTACTGGCTTGAGCAATTTGCAGGTGTTAGTTGTAACGTAGAAATTGCCTCTGAGTTCCGTTACCGTCAATCGTTTGTACACGAAAATAGTCTGCTAGTAACGATTTCACAGTCAGGTGAAACGGCTGATACTTTAGCTGCACTGCGTTTAGCTAAAGAGCAAGGTTATATGGGGTCAATGACTATTTGTAACGTACCAGGCTCATCGCTTGTACGAGAATCAGACCTTGCCTTTATGACCAAAGCTGGTGCTGAAATTGGCGTTGCATCTACTAAAGCATTTACTACGCAGCTTGTTGGTTTGTTAATGCTTACTGCGTCTATTGCGCAAGAAAAAGGATTAGATCAAAGTACGATTGTTAACGCTATTAAATTGCTTCCAGCTAAATTAGAAGAAACGCTACTATTAGCTGATGGCATTGCAGACCTTGCAGAAGAGTTTGCTGACAAGCACCACTCACTGTTTTTAGGTCGCGGGTCGCAATACCCAATCGCAATGGAAGGCGCGCTTAAGCTTAAAGAGATTTCATATATTCACGCTGAAGCATACGCAGCAGGTGAGCTTAAACACGGCCCATTAGCGCTAATTGATGCCGACATGCCAATTATTGTTGTAGCCCCAAACAATGAATTGCTTGAAAAGCTTAAATCAAACGTAGAAGAAGTACGTGCACGTGGCGGCATCATCTATGTATTCGCTGATAAAGATTCACACTTTGAGTCAGACGACACAATGCGTGTAATCAACGTAAACCACGTAGATGACGTAATTGCCCCTGTTGTATATACAATTCCACTACAGTTGCTGTCGTACTATGTAGCGGTCATTAAAGGCACAGATGTTGACCAGCCACGTAACTTAGCAAAATCGGTTACAGTTGAGTAAAATCAAATGGTTATAGATTTTTATTAATGTTAAAAAAGCGCTTAAGGCGCTTTTTTTGTGCCTGAAACTCTGTTAGCTTAAGTAACTTATTATTTTATTCTCTAAGGGATTAGTCATGCGTTTATTAACCGTTATTTGTTTTGTTAGCTTTAGTATTTTTAGTTCACAAAGTGCCTTTGCACAATCTGGCACTAAACAGCAAAGTACAGATTACTCTCAGTACACACATACTATTAAATCGGTTGTTTTAAACGAAGAACGCACAGTTGTCGTGCAATTGCCTAAAAGCTACCAAGCTCAGCCAAATAAGGTATACCCAGTTGTTTATCGCTTAGATGGGGCGGGTAATATACCGCTTGCGAGTGCTGTTATTGAGCGTTTACAAAATGATAATCGTGCTCCAGAGGTTATTATTGTCGCTATTGAAAACACTAATCGACTTAGAGATTTTTATCCTACAGTGAATAAAGAGCCGCAAGGTCCTGTCGGTGAAGGGGGCGGCGCAGCAAAATTTTTAGCGTTCTTTGAACAAGAGCTTATTCCTCTCGTTAATAAAAATTATCGTACGCATGACTATAAAGTGATTGCTGGCGCCTCCGCTGGTGGTGTATTTGCGCTATATGCTTTGCAGGCAAATCCCGAACTATTTCAAGCGCACATTGCTTATAGCCCTGCGGTTTGGTGGAACTATGGCGCAATGGTAAAAAGCACAAAATCGTTTATAACTAAAACGAAAGAACTTAACAATTACGTTTACATTAATATTGGCGAAGAAGCCGGCATAATGCGTGAAAGGTATGATGAATTACAGCAATCACTGCAATCACATAAAGTGCCAGGGTTACGCTTCTCTAGTGATGCGTTTGATGGTATCTCGCATAACTTAACCGCTGCTGCTGGCGTATTTAATGCCTACTACAACTTATTTTTACCTAAACAAATGCCTATAAGTGCTTTAACTGACGATGTAGCCTCTATTGATGTTTATTACAAAACATTATCTCAACAATGGGGCGAGCAGATATCTCCACCAGATCGTGCTGTTAGATTACTTGGTTACAACCTAACGGACAGCAAGCAGTTTAACCTCGCTATAGAGGTGTTTAAGTACAATATAAAAAACTACCCAAAATCAGTCGATGCGCTTTCAGCCTTATCCTACGGTTATGAAATGCAAGGTGATACTCGTCAAGCGCTTGAAAATATGGAATCTGCTCTAGCAATTGCAAATGACTCATATCCTTATATAAATTACTTAAAAGAAACTAGGGCTAGGTTACAAGCAGAACTTAGTAATGGTCGCTAAAGCAGAATCTAAATAAGCTAGTTATTCTTAATAGAAGTTAAAGTTTGTTTATTTATGATTCAATGACGATATATCTATAAACAAAATCAGGAACTCTGAAAATGGCACCATGGAATGACGATAAGCTAAATAGAAAGGAAGATGCAAAGTATCTAACTGCATACTTACTCAATCGATTTACAATAAAAAAAGATGAGCCTTTTGTTTTAAATATTGATGCAGAGTGGGGGTTTGGTAAAACCTATTTTCTTACAAACTGGCGAAGAGATTTAAAATTTGAAGGTTGTGAAGTTGTTTATTTTAACGCTTGGGAGAAGGACTTTACAGATAACCCTTTGCTTGGTTTTATTTCTGCTATTGATAAAGAATTAAAACCCTTTTTTGATAAAAAGGCTAATGCAAGCCAAAAAACTAAATGGAATAAATTTAAGCTTGCTGCTGCTCCATTGCTTTTATCCTTTATAGCAAAAAGATTGACAGGCAACTCTCTCGATCAAATAAACGAATTAATTGAGAGTGATGGTGAGGAAAACAAAGCTTCTAATATAGATAAAAAAGATACAAATAAATTAGTTGAAGGGCTAACAACTCAAGCAACAAATATTGCTTTAGAACATCAAGATAGTATTGAAAGTAGTATTACTACTTTTAAGGTTAATTTAGAGGCGATCGCTAAAAAGGCGGGTAATGATAAAAAACCAATTTTTATATTCGTAGATGAACTCGATAGATGTAGGCCTAGTTATGCTATTGAACTACTCGAGACGATTAAACATTTATTCCAAATACCCCGCGTTTACTTTGTGGTAGCTACCGCCTCCGAGCAATTAAGTCATTCGATCAAGGCTATTTATGGTAATAATTTTGAATCTAAAAAATACCTAAATAGATTTTTCGATCAAATTTATCATCTACCGTCACCAAATCGCTTGTCTTACTCAGAGTACTTATGGAAAACAGAGCTTATTAGTGATGATAAGTTAATTGCTGTACATAATAATGGTAACGCTTATTTGTTGGCTCAAACTGCGGTTTTATGTGATGCAGGTTTACGTGATATTGAGCAGGCAGTTAAGATTCTTCAAGCTATTCAATTAACGACTAAAGAAAGATTGTATACATTACCATTAGCATTTTTAGCGATATTAAAAATAAGTAAGCCAGAATTGTATAAAATCACGATTCCAATGTGGAAAAATAAGTTTCGAACTGATACTAACCAGCAAAATTGGGATATATTTATTAATAAAATGAATAATCCTGAGTCGAATTTGTACTCAAAGGTAGCTTCGGAAGGTAAGATTATCAGTGTTATAAGTAAGTTATTAGGAAAAAGTGGAGTTAAATCTACAGAAATTCAAAGAGGTACTGAAGAACTTGGAGATATGATCTTACATGACTTTAGTTGGAATCAAAATCAAGAGTTTTCAATAATACATTACCCTGAGTTAGTTGAGCGTGCAGGTCACTTTGTATCTTAGAATAGTAGAGACCTACCAAAACAAGTCTTTTATGACAAAGTGTGGGATAAGCTCTTATCTAAAAATATCAGAAACCTGCTCGTAACTTGTTGCGCGAATCGCGCAGCTGTTATCCATAAAGAGATTTAAATCACTAACCCCTACTTAACGGACAGTAAATGCGCTAAAATTACAGGCTATTTTTAGTAATGAGCCCGCACCTTTTATGACCTCATCCGCAAATCCTAGTAATTTCAACGAACTTGGCCTTATTCCAGAGCTAATTGCTCGTTTGTCTGATCTTGAATACTCGCAACCTACGCCGATTCAGGCAAAAGCAATTCCAAGTATCTTGGCGGGGAGTGACTTAATTGCGGGGGCAAATACCGGCTCAGGTAAAACAGCAACCTTTGCTTTGCCTATGCTACAAACGCTATTTTTAGCGCAAGGTGCTAAAAAAGCAGCGAGCAAAGGCAACTTTGTAACAGGGCTTATTTTGGTACCTACTCGCGAGCTGGCAGTGCAGGTAGCCGATAGTGTTAAATCGTATTCTGCTAATTTTAATGGCGCCATTAAAACGGTGGCGGTATTTGGTGGTGTGTCGGTTAATACCCAGATGCAAGCACTTCGCGGCGGTGCTGATATCATCGTGGCAACCCCAGGGCGTTTACTCGACTTAATATCAAGCAATGCTATTAAGCTTGATAAAGTTTCAACCTTAGTGCTTGATGAAGCTGATCGCATGTTAAGCCTTGGCTTTACTGAAGAGCTTGCTGAGCTATTGGCATTAATGCCGGCTAAAAAGCAAACCATGTTGTTTTCAGCGACTTTCCCAGAGCAAGTCACACAATTAACACAAAAGCTGTTAACCAATCCTGTTGAAATACAAGTTCAAAGCAAAGACGAAAGCACTTTAGTACAGCGTGTATTTACGGTTAATAAAGGTGAAAAAACCACGGTTTTGGCGCATTTAATTAAGCAGCATAAATGGCGCCAAGCGCTGATTTTTGTCAATGCTAAAAAAGATTGTGAGCACTTAGCCAGCAAGCTTGAAAAACGCGGCGTGAACGCACAAGTATTCCATGGTGATAAAGGTCAAAGTGAGCGTACTCGCGTAATTGAAAAATTTAAAGCTGGCGAAATAGAAGTACTAATTGCCACCGACATTGCAGCCCGTGGTTTAGATATTGAAAAGCTACCAGTAGTAATTAACTTTAACTTACCGCGTAGCCCTGCTGATTACATGCACCGTATTGGCCGAAGCGGCCGTGCTGGTGAAGTTGGTTTAGCGTTATCATTAATTGATTATGACGACTTCCATCACTTTAGAATCATTGAAAAGAAAAACAAACTTCGTTTAGAGCGTGAAGAAGTAACGGGTTTTGCGGTAAACCAAGGCAATCTTGATGCAGCACAAGCACTTAAAAACGATAAGCCAATGGCAAAGCCTGAAGGCACAGGTAAGAAAAAGAAGAAAAAATCCAACCAAGAAGATGACGTATGGAGCGGCTGGAGAAAAAGATAAGCCTTAATACATATAAGTCATTAAACTCGAATTATTAAAAACCCTGCAAATTTGCAGGGTTTTTTTATTAGCTAATATTGTTATGCAGCAAATTAAAAATCAGTAGGTGCTGGTGGCACCACTAAAGGTTGCTTAGGGTTTTCTTTAAGCTCCTTTAATAACTCTTGTACTGCACGCTCTATTGATGGATCTTGGCCTTTATAAATAAGCTCTGGGCGGTCAATTACTTTAATATCTGGTGCAACACCTTCGTTTTCTATGATCCAGTTACCTTTTGTATCTAAAATACGGAATGTAGCAGCAATTACTTGCCCGCCGTCTACAAGGCTTGGGTTACCAGAAATACCAATTAAACCACCCCATGTACGGGTACCAATTAGCTTACCTAGACCAGCTTGGCGGAAGTAGTAAGGAATTGCGTCACCACCAGAACTTGAATAGCCATTTATTAGCATGGCTTTAGGACCATTGTGTGCAAACTGCGGTGTTTTAGTTGGCTCTACACCACGGCGTTTCCAATAGTTAAGCGGTTTACGCGCAAGCCAGGTGATCATATGCTCAGGAATAAAACCGCCGCCATTGTAACGGTCATCAATAATCATGGCATCTTTGGTTGTTTGCGGCATGTAGTTTTTAAACATGGCGCGGTTGCCCTCATAGGCTGTATTTGGCAGGTGCACATAGCCAATACGCCCATTTGATAGCTTATTAACGTAGGCTGCACGCGAATTAACCCAGTCTAAATAACGTAGGCCTTGCTCACTTGCTATCGGTTTTACCGTTATTTGCCATGCGCCTTTGCTACGCGGCTTGTTGTTTAGCACTAGCTCTACTTGCTCACCCTGGGTGTTTTCAAGGAGTTCGTAAAAGTTAGCAACGTCTTTTACCGAGCGGCCATTTACCGCAATAATATAATCGCCGTTATGTACTTTTACGCCTGTGGTGCCAAGCGGTGAACGGAAATCGTCATGCCAGTTTTCACCTTTAAAGATTTGTTCTATTCTTACATAACCAGATGGGTCGCTTGCAAGCTTAGCGCCTAATAAACCATGGTTTTTACGCTCTGCTTTTGGCATATCACCCGACTGCACATAAATATGGCCAGAGTTAATTTCACCGGCAATTTCGCTAAGAACATAATCAAGGTCGCTACGATGGCTAATGGCATCAGCCATAGGTTGGTACTTTGCTAAAATAGCATTCCAATCTTGACCGTGGTGGTTTTCATCGTAGAACCAGTCACGCAGTGTACGCCAACCCTCAACATACATTTGTTGCCACTCTGCTTGCGGATTAATTTTAAGCGTCATTTTGCTTAAATCGAGCTTATTTGCGTCTAGGTCTTGTTTTGGCTTAGGTTCAATTAAGCTGTAACCGCCACCTGTATGTACAAGTAGGTGTTCGCTATTGCTTGAAATAGTGTAATTACTAACGCCTTTGGCGACTGTTTCTAGCTCACTGTTGTGATCGGTGCCTATTAGCTGTAAACCGCCATTAGCAAGAGTCAGTACGCCGTCTTTTACTGCGGTTAAGCCACGGTAATCGCCCGCAGGGGCATTAAGTGCGGTAACACGTTGCATAAAGTCATTGCTTTGCAGTGCATTTTTAACTTTTTTGTCGTCTTCTTTTTCATCTTCTTTATCTTGGACAATCGTGGCTTCGTCACTATGTAAGGCAATAAGCGGTTTAACGCTATCGTTTACTGCAGCTGCATAAATACGGGTTGCTCGATTAAACATGTAATCAAACTCGTAGCTACTAAATGCCAGATTAAAGTCGCGCTCTGAGCTAAAGTAAAGGTATTGACCATCAGGCGAAAAAGTAGGGTTTTGCTCATTACTCATTTCGTCTGTTAAGCGCGTTACCTTTTTCTTTTTAAGGTTGTAGTGCCATAGCGAGGCATAACGGTTTTCGTTATTTTTAACAAATACAATGTCTTGGCTGTTAGGCGACCAAGTATATTGAGTAATGCCATCTTCGTCGTAAATACCGGTATCAATTTTGTGTTGCTTGCCCGATTTTGCATCTAACCACCAAAGTGTGTTGTTTTTATCTGAAAACAACAATTTAGAGCTATCTGGTGACCAAATGGGCGTAAAGCGCCAAATAGTGCCATTGCTAGTGAGTTGCTTAATAGCATTATTTTTACTGCGATCTTTTAAGTAAATTTCGTACTCGCCGCTTTCATCGCTCATGTAGGTTATGTAGCGCCCATTTGGTGACCAGCTTGCATCTATTTCGCGGCTTTTTTCTGTGTAAGATAAGTTGCGTGTAGGCCCTTGTTTAATTGGTACACTAAACAACTCACCACGGGCAGTAAATACAGCACGTTTACCATCGTGAGAGAGCGACATAGAATCAATAAAATCGCTAACATTTTTGCTATACGGCATTGCGTATTGGCGCACGCCAGCAATGTTAATGCTTAGCTTAGCGCTTTTTTGTGTTTTTGCGTCAAAGCGATATAAATAACCGCCGTTTTCATAAACAATCGCATTTGGGCCAGCTGAAGGCCAAAGTACGTCAAAGTTTTTATAGTTGGTAAGTTTTTTTGGTTCGCTGCCTTTGCGGTACTGGTAAAGGTTTAGCGTGTAATCACGGTCAGACACAAAGTAAATATTGTCACCGACCCAAGTTGGTTGCTGGTCGGTTGCACGGTTTGTAGTTAGTTGTTCTGAGGTGTTTTTTTCTAAATCATAAATCCATACATCTTGCGCACGACCACCACGAGTACGTTTCCACGTACGAAACTCTCGGTCAATTGGCGTATAAACATATTTGCTGCCATCTGGAGATAGCATGCCGCCACCAGTTTCTGGAATCGCTAATGGCTGTTCAAGTCCGCCATCTGCAGGAACCATGTAAGGGCGGCCCATACGTTTTCCCCATGGTGTGCGGTTAGCTCTAAATACCACATTTTTACCGTCGGCGGTCCAATCTAAAACGCGGTAATCAAAACCTCCACGCGGTGGCATTGGGCCAACGTCATTATAATAAGTAAGTTGTTTTAGGTTTGAACCGTCACTGTTGATCACATAAATTTGTCGGCTACCGTTATACTCGGCTGAAAATGCAATGCGCTTACCGTCAGGGGAAAACTTAGGAAATGTTTCAAAGCCAATATGGTCGGTTAAGCGTTTGCTTTCGCCTGTTTGCGTATTCGCAATATAAATATCGCCACTGTAGACAAAAGTAACGGTTTGGTTATGAATATCTGGAAAGCGAAGTAAACGAGTGTCTTTAGTCTCATAGGCCGATACACTCGGCGCGATTGCTGCAGCCAAGGCAAGAGCCAATGTTGTTAGTTTTTTCATGGGATTACGTCCTATATTAATAGCGATCCCATCATAACAATAAGGTGCAAAATAGCGATGCACTTACGATAAAAGGTCTGTTACAAAATGTGAATAAAAAAGGTTGGCATTAAAATGCCAACCTTCAAGGGAGTGCTCTTTTTAAAGCGTAAAATTAATGTACGTGGTCGTGCTCTTCCTCTTGTGCAATACCTAACCAAGTGATCGCGACTGGTGGGAATGTAAGTTCTAGTTCACCTTCAATTTCTAAGTCTTCTAGGTGAACTTGCACAACGTGTTGGGCTATTGGGTCGGCTACGTAAGCAAACTGACCATTTTTCGCTACTGTCATACTAAACTTCATGCCTTCAGGCATAGTTGTTACATCTTCTTGTGTAATATCAACTTGACCTGCTAGCTCCCAGTGTATGTGATCGTCGTGCGCATGCGCCTCAAGCACGTTTAAAAAACCAAGGCTGTCTAAAACTAAAAAGTGCTCACCGTTGGCAGAAAAAGAGTAAGAAATAGCGCTTGCGCCATCAGCTAGTTGCCATTCAAATTCTTCCAAGTGAAAGGGGACACATGCATAGCTGTTAACAGTAATTATTTCAGCGCCAGCATCTATAAAACCTTGGTGTGCTTGGGTTACACATTGCGGTGCTTCTATTAAAGCTTGCGCACTCCACAGTGGCTGTGAAAACGGCGCGCCCATGCGTTTGAGTTCACGACCCATGCCGCCATCTAATATTATTAACTTGCTCATAATGGACTTCTATACGTCTAAATAATTAAAGCTATTCAAACATACTTTTTGAAAATTCATAATGAAACTTCATCAGGTTGAGTATGAAAAAAGTTCAACATGTTAAAGCTGTTTTTAAAAGGCACAAAAAAAGCGACTACCCAGTAAGGTGTCGCTTTTCTTTTTACAAGTAAGCTATTACTTGTAAAACGCTTCTACAGTGCCTTTTACTTTCATAAGTAATGGCTGGCCGCGACGGTCTAGCGCTTTAGGTGCCGCTACTTTTATCCAACCTTCGCTGATGCAGTACTCTTCAACGTCAAAACGCTCTTTACCGTTAAGTGTAATACCGATTTCATGTTCAAATACTTCTTCTACATAAAATTTGCTACGTGGGTTAATAGACAGTTGATTAGGTAATTCTGGTTTGTTTGTATCAGTCATAATAGTGATCTGCGTTGAATTAATTATGCGCTATTGTAGGCAATAGCAAGCTTAGGCTCAAGCAAGAGATCAATAAACTAATATATTGTGATGTGCTTTTATAGAGCTGTTACATATATTATGAGAAGGGTTAAGCAGTCGATGGAAATACAAAGTAGGTGTTATTGATATAAAATTTGGCTGTCACCTTCTTGTCATTAAAATTACCTTTATTAGTAACATCTATTTCCTATAGTGCAGCGGTTGATGTTTTTGAGCTCACAGTTTTTAAAAATAACCACTACATAATGGGAATTACGGATGAAAATTAAAAAAGTCGCTGCGGCAATCGCACTCACCTGTGCGTTTAGTGCCGTTAGTCATGCCAATGTTCTACCGCAAAGTCAAAAAGACAGCAGCTGGTACAGTGCCGCACAAACAAAACTAACAACTAAAACAACGCAAGCACAAGCGGTTAAAAGCACCAAAGCTAAAAATGTAATTTTATTTGTTGGCGATGGCATGGGTATTTCTACCTTAACAGCGGCGCGTATTTTACAAGGTCAACGAAACAACCAGCTCGGTGAAGAAGGCTACTTAAGCTTTGAAAAATTCCCGTATTCAGCACAAGTTAAAACCTACAATGTTGACGCACAAACGCCAGACTCTGCAGGCACCATGACGGCCATGATCTCAGGTGTAAAAACCGATGTGGGTGTTATTGGGGTTGATGAAAAGGTTGAACGAGGTAACTGTGCAACGGCTATCGGTAATGAGTTATTAACAGCCACGGAGCTGGCTGAAATTAAAGGCTTAGCTACCGGTGTTGTTTCAACTGCACGTATCACTCACGCAACACCGGGTGCAACGTATGCTAAATCGGCTGATCGCAACTGGGAAGATATCTCAGACATGCCTGAGGCAGCAGTTAATGCAGGCTGTGAAGA
Organism: Pseudoalteromonas sp. G5_S1_54_S4; assembly: GCF_054968565.1. Taxonomy (NCBI): domain Bacteria; kingdom Pseudomonadati; phylum Pseudomonadota; class Gammaproteobacteria; order Alteromonadales; family Pseudoalteromonadaceae; genus Pseudoalteromonas; species Pseudoalteromonas sp. G5_S1_54_S4. Next base: position 19,397 of record NZ_JBQKUL010000013.1, read on the forward strand.
TATTGCCTCACAGCTAGTTAACTTTGAAAAAAACCTAGAAGCGCGTTTTATAGGTACCGATGTTGATGGCTTAGACTTTGTAATGGGTGGCGGCCGTCGTCATTTTTTACCTAAAGATGCATCGGCAAATTCAAATGATGCAATGAGCGCCGTAGAAGGCGATCGTACTGATGAGCGCAACCTTGTTACTGAATGGCAAACACAATATCCAAATGGCACTTATGTGATGGACCAAGCCGGATTTGATGCTATTGCCGATGATGCAACCCAAGTCTTTGGCTTATTTAACGAATCGCACATGCAATACGAAGCTGACCGTGCCAACGATATAGCTGGTGAGCCGTCGCTTACCGATATGACAACTAAAGCGATTGATGTACTGGGTAAAAACGAAAAAGGCTTTTTCTTAACCGTAGAGTCGGGCCGTATTGACCATGCTCACCATGCGGGTAATGCTTTTAATGCACTTAACGACACTATTGAATTTGCAAAAGCCGTTCAAGCTGCCGTTGATAACACCGACCCTGAAGAAACGCTTATTTTAGTTACAGCCGATCACAGCCATGTGTTTACTATTGCAGGTTACCCGAAACGTGGTAACCCAATTTTAGGTAAAGTGGTTGGTGTTGGCCAAACTACACCAACGCTAGCTGCTGATAACATGCCATACACCACAGTAGGTTATGCAAATGGCCTCGGTTTTAGAAACTTAGTTGATGAAACGGATGCAGATGCAAGCTATGAAACAGCTGCGGTTGCAGGACGTGTTGAGCTAAATGGTGTTGATACAAATACGCCAGGTTTTCACCAAGAGGCTACTGTTCCACTTGGCTCTGAAACGCATGCAGGTGAAGATATTTCATTGCATGCAATGGGCCCAGGTGCTCACCTTGCTCAAGGTGTTATAGAACAAAACGTTGTATTTCATTTAATTAATCAAGCTCTTGAACTAACTCAGCAATAATGGCGGCTCACATGAATAAATTAACAGTACTTTCTTTAGCAGTAATGGTCGCATTAACTGGGTGTTCGAGTGATGACGACAAAAACAGTAATAATATTTTAGCGGTAGATAACCAAATCGCAGTAGGCTCAGCACAATGTGTTAATGGCGGCGTAGAAACGCAAAGCGGTGTTGATACCAATACTAATGGGCAATTAGAGAGCAACGAAGTAACGCACACTAACTTAGTATGTAACGACCCAGCTACCTCATTAACGAGTGAACAGCTCGCTTCATTAAGTAACAATGCTTGGTTTAGCGACGCACAAACTAAACTTGCTAGTGCGCAAGATGCAGCAAGTAAGGTAGTAACAGAGTCAGGTAAAGCGAAAAACGTGATCTTGTTTGTTGGTGATGGTATGGGTATTTCTACCATAACGGCGGCGCGTATTTTAGCGGGGCAGTTGCAGGGTGAAATGGGTGAAGATCACCAATTAAGCTTTGAAACTATGCCGTATTCTGGGTTTGTAAAAACTTATAACGTAGATGCACAAACACCAGATTCTGCCGGTACGATGACAGCAATGGCCTCTGGTGTAAAAACCGATGTGGGTGTAATTGGTATTGATGAAGCGGTTGAGCGTGGTAATTGTGCATCAGGCAAAGGGCATGAGCTTGTTACTTCGTTAGAGCTTGCGGAAATTGCCGGTAAATCTACCGGTATTGTTTCTACGGCACGTATTACCCATGCAACGCCTGCGGCAACTTATGCTAAGTCGGCTGATCGTAACTGGGAAGATATTTCAGATATGCCAGCTTCAGAGTCAGCCAATTGTGAAGATATTGCTTCACAGCTGGTTAATTTTGAAAAGAACTTAGAAGCCCGTTTTAGTGGTGTTGATGTAGACGGAATCGAAGTGGTTATGGGTGGCGGGCGTCGTCATTTTTTACCTAAAGATGCAGCCTTTAATTCTGCAGATGCGGTGAGTGCTGTTGAAGGCGACCGTACTGATGCGCGTAATTTAGTGACAGAATGGCAAACAACTTACCCGACTGGTACTTACGTAATGGATCAAACTGGGTTTGATGCCATTAGCGATGATGCCACAAAGGTATTTGGTTTATTTAACGAATCGCACATGCAATACGAAGCAGACCGCGGTAACGATATCGCTGGTGAGCCTTCGCTATCGCAAATGACCGAAAAAGCTATTAATGTTTTAGATAACAATGATAAAGGCTTTTTCTTAACAGTTGAGTCGGGCCGTATTGATCACGCCCACCATGCGGGTAACGCTTACAATGCATTAAACGACACTATTGAGTTAGCGAATGCAGTAAAAGTGGCGATGGAAAATACTAACCCAGAAGAAACACTAATCGTGGTCACGGCCGATCACAGCCATGTGTTTACTATTGCGGGTTACCCTAAGCGTGGCAACCCAATATTGGGTAAAGTGGTTGGTGTAGGCCAAACAGAGCCAAGTTTAGCTGCCGATGATATGCCTTATACTACGGTTGGTTACACTAATGGTGGTGGCTTTAGAGACTTAGGCAATGAAACCGATGCAGATGAAGGATATAACTTTGCACCCGTTACAGGGCGCGTTGATTTAAGCAATGTTGATACTACAACGCCGGGCTTTCACCAAGAAGCACTTGTGCCACTATCATCAGAAACCCACGCCGGTGAAGATGTAGGTGTGTATGCAACCGGACCTGGTGCCCACTTAGTGACTGGAACTAATGAGCAAAGCTTTTTGTTCCATGTTATGGACTTTGCCGCAGATTTTGTAAAAGCGGCGGATGAAAAAGTAGCGCAATAAACCTTGCGATATAAAACAACCCGCACACTGTGCGGGTTTTTTTATGTCATTAAACTGCCATTATTTTTGGTTATGTTAAAGGCAATTAAGCTAAAAGCGATTAACTAAAGAGATAGCCCAATGAAAAAAGTATTTTTAATAATGAGCGCATTATTTAGCGCAAGCAGCTTTGCTGAGCAGTGCGATATAAATCCACAGGTATTAAAAGCCACTTACACTATTATTAATAAGGCTCCACAAGCGCTTAAAAATAATAAGGAAAACAGCCAAACTCTCACCCTTTGGCGAAATGAGCAACAAGTGGCGCACCAAAGCCAAGTTATAACAGAGCTTTGGCAGCATACGAGCAACAATCAAATACGGCCTATTCGTTATTTTAATGCGCAGCAGCGCGGTATTGAATATCAGCCCTCAGAGGTGCAAGGAGTGCAAAACTGGAGTGCAAAAGTACAGCTGGTAGATAATCATCTTATTGAAAAAATGACATTAGTGAGCACCGAAGGCGAAGGCTGCAACGAAATAAAAAATTACAGCTTAGAAGAAAATAACTCTCAGTATAACTTGGCATTTTTTACCCATTCAAAACTAGTAAAAACATTTAGTATTAGTAACCTAGCGAATAAAGCAAGCACGTCACTTAGCTTAGACGCGGTGCAAAATGACACACCAGCGATTAAGGCTCAGTTTGCAAAATGGGATAACTTTCAAACCACCGACTATGCCGACATTGGCGATAACGAAAGCGACCCATTTTTAGCAAAAATGATTAACCTAGGCTTTATAGAGCACGGCGCCACCGGTTTTTATAATCCTCAAGGTGATGCTATTCAAGGTGGACATCATCATTAGGTCGTTTTTTGGGCTTAGCAGAGTCTTCTGTTAAGCCATTTTCATAATCGTTTGCATCACAGGTATTTAAATTTTGCTGTGCTTGCTTATCTTGCTGTAATACCTGTTTTAAATCTTCCATACGTTGGCGTACTGCAACGCCGTAGCTGGCATCATCTCCCCAAAGCTCAGAAAGTTGTAACACAGATGCACGGTCATGATCCCTAAATAATTTACCAGCACGCTCAGCGTCTTCTTTGCTATTGCCAAGTAGCTGCAGTGATTCTATGGCTAAGTTAATGGCTGAGTCGACGGTTTCGCGGTTAAACGCATCCACTTTTAGATTCAGTAGTTGATACGCATGGCGACGATCGATTGCGCGCGCCACTATTTTTAATTGTGGGTAGTTTTTATGTGCCAGCTTAATAATTTCAATGGTTTTATCTGGGTTATCAATCGCAACAACCAGCATTTGTGCAGTATGTGCACCAGCAGCTTCAAGCAGTTCTTGGCGAGCAGCATCACCGTAAAATACGGTGTTACCAAAGCGGCGCAGCAGTTCTATTTGGCTTGGGCTGTGATCAAGTACGGTAATTTCGTAGCCTTGTGCATGTAATAAACGCCCCATTATTTGCCCAAAGCGGCCATAGCCCGCAATAATTACGTGTTTAGCGGTATTTATTTGTTCTGGTTTATCAAACTCAGGCTTAGTGCTACTACTGCGTTTTTGTATTTGCTCATACAACATCAGTAATAAAGGGGCTATCAACATAGATACCGCAACCACTAAGGTCACTAGACTGGTTTGTTCTGGGGTTAAAATACTTAATGTGGTGGTCACGCTTAAAAGTACAAAAGCAAATTCACCACCTTGTGCTAGTGCCAATGTAAACAATAGTTTTTGCTTTGAGCTAATTTTAAATGTGACAGCAAGGGCAAACAAAATGCAGGCTTTAATGACAATTAATAAGGCAACTAAAGCAACCACGGTACTAAATTGATTAAATAATAGCTCAAAATTAATTGAAGCCCCTACAGTGATAAAAAATAGTCCTAGCAATAGGCCTTTAAAGGGCTCTATGTCGGCTTCTAATTCGTGTCTAAATTCACTTTCGGCCAATACTACACCGGCTAAAAAAGTACCTAAAGCAGGTGATAGGCCAATACTGTGCATTACAAGCGAAATAGCCACGACTAAAAACAATGCAAAAATTGTGAATATTTCACGCATGTGGGTTTGTGCTATGTATCTAAACAGTGGTGCCGACACATATTTACCGCCAGCAATGATAGCGGCAATAACGCCAACAGAGACGCCTACTTGTTGCCAAACAGGCCAGCCTGCAATGATTGAATCGCTAATTTGTTTTGAGCTACTTGGTGCAGCAAACGCGAGTAAGGGGAGTAGCGCTAAAATAGGAATAATGGCAATATCTTGAAATAATAAAACCGAAAATGCATTTTGCCCAGCTTCTTGCTTTAACCAGCCTTTTTCTTCGAGGCTTTGCAATACAATCGCGGTAGAAGAAAGTGCCAGCATTAAACCAATGGCCAATGCGGTTTGCCAATGCATGGTAAAAAACCAATAACAAAAGGCAAAAATAACCGCCGCAGTTAGCACCACCTGTAAGCCACCAAGCCCTAAAATAGAGTGCCGAAGCTTCCATAGTCGTGAGGGTTGTAGTTCAAGTCCGACCAAAAATAGCATCATCACTACGCCAAATTCGGCAAAATGCATTACATCGGTTTGATCCCCTACGACTCCCAATGCATAGGGACCAATCAGTATGCCAGCAATTAAATAACCCAGTACTGATCCTAAGCCAAGTCGTTTGGCAATAGGAACAGCCACAATGGCGGCGGCTAAATAAATTAAAGCTATTTCTAACACGCGTTTATCCTAATAATTTCAAGACATTTAGCATGGCTTAGGTGTTAGTAAAATACAATAACTGATGTAGTGAACAGCCATTTATTTCGCTTTATTAGTGTATTAGCGGTCTAATTTTACAGTGCCTGAAATATTATCAATACTGACATCACCCGAGCCTGCTTCTGTAATAGTCAGCGCTTTAGCATAATTAACACGAATATCGCCAGAGCCATCTTCAATCGTCACGCTTGAGCCAATATGTTCAATCAACATATCTCCTGAGTTATCGTCTACGGTGACTGCGCCATTAATATGTTTAATAGTTATGCCGCCCGAGCCATCTTCAATTGCGACATTACCACTGACATTATCAATATCAATGCTGCCTGAGCCATCATTTAATGCTAAATCGCCGACTACATTTTTTACGTAAATACTGCCCGAGCCATCGTCAATATTTAAGTTTTTAGCACTATTAATATCAATATTGCCAGAGCCATCTTTTACATCAATATTGCTTTGCATAGCGTTAATAATAATATCGCCTGAGCCGTCGTTAATATCTAAATTTAGGGTGTTAGGTACGGTAACAACTAAATTGATACTTGGTGATTGCCCGCTGTAAAAGCTAATCCCATTATTACTTTTATTTTGTGCAACAAGTTTTGCTTGTGTACCGCTTTTCTCAAGGGTGAGTTCGTATTCATCGTCAATGTCGGCGGTGTAAATGATGGCATCAACGCTAATATTGGTTGCAGTATTAGAGCCCTGAATATCGAGCGAACCGGCACCACTTAATATCGTTATGTACTCAAGGTTATTGCTTGGTAGTGAAAGCTGCTGGGTTTGTTTAACTGATGCGACACTGGGCGATATGTGAAATACACAACCGCTGAGTAATAAAATGCCGCTAATTAGTGAAACGGGCTTAGTGAAGTTGAATAGAGTTGATGCGCTCATGTTTAGTCCTTTGATATTGATTATTTTAGTTAATATACAAAGTATAGAGCAAAATTGAGGCCGAAATGTAAGTTGTTGTTTTATATGAGATGGCAGCAGTAGTTAAAAAGTTAAAATGCCAAAATATGGTTAAAAATACTAAATGTTAATAAAAAGGATGCACACTGCATCCTTTTGTAATTACTCTATTGTTAATGGGCGTTTTACTTAAAAATTGTAAGTAATGTTACCGTATAAAAAGCGCCCATCTAAACTGTAGGGTGTGTAAGGCGTGTACGGAAATATTTGGCCAAAGTTAGAGTAGCCAATATTATCTACCGTTGCTTGAGGGTACTGATCAAATAGGTTATTCGCACCTACTGCAAACTTCCACGCTTCGTTAGGACGATAAGCGACTTCTAAATCAGCAATCCATTTAGCATCTAAATATTCATCACCCTCGCTGGTGGTTGAAATATCTGCCACTTCCCCATAGCGAGTTGCACGCAAGGTTGTTTGCCATTGGTTAAAGCTCCAAACAGCCGATAGGTTTAGTTTGTTATCGGGTGTGCCTTGCTCAAAACGGCCTACTTCACGACGGGCAAATACCACGTAGTCATCGCCTAAAGAATTTAGCTCGCTCGGGTTTGCATCTACATGAGTCACTTCGGTATCGTTAATGTTTGCCGCCGCATTTAAGCGCACATCACCCAATGTATTTAAATCAAGTGTGTACGTTGCCACAATATCAACACCTTGCGTGCGCGAATTGATGGCGTTGGTAAAGTAACGAACACTTTCGGTATTTAGCTTGCCAGCATTCGCTAGAATTTGCTGCACAGCGTTACCGCTTAAGTTTTCAGAGAGTACAATCCGGTCATCAATATCAATGCGGTACGCATCAACTGTTAAGCTAAAGCCACCTTGAGTGTAAACAAATCCAGCGGTAACGTTAACTGAGTCTTCTGCATCGAGCTGTTTTGCACCTAACGCTTGAGCTGCAGGAGCAGAGCTTGGGAATAGACCAACTTCAAAAGGCTGGTTATTTTCGAGAATAGTCGATATTTGACGGTACGAGCTTTGTGCAAGTGACGGCGCACGAAAGCCAGTACTTGCCGCACCACGTAACGATAGGTTGTCGTTAATACTGTAACGCATGGCTAATTTTGAAGTAAATGTGTTACCAAAATCGCTATAATCTTCATAGCGACTGGCTAAAACAACATTCCATTTATCAGTTAAGTAAGTATCAAATTCAGCAAATACAGCAACATTATGACGACTTTCATTGGTTGCGCTTTGCGGCCCAAACCCAGGAAGCACTTGCGCACCGCCAGCAGCAATTGGGTTGCCGTTGTTATCAAGCGCAGTAATATAAGAGGCTTCCTCGCCTTGCTCTATTTTATAGCTTTCACGGCGGTATTCAGCACCAATAGTGAAAAACACATCATCGGGTAGACCAAAATCAACGCTGGTATTGGCATCAAAATTAACTAAAAATTGATCGTAAACCATGGCGCCGTTATCAAACTCAGTTTGGCTATTAGTACCTAAAGAAGTATTGAGGCTATTTACAACGCCTAAACCAAAGTCATTTCGGCCGTAGTTGGTGCTTACATCCCAAGTCCAGTCGCCACTATCGCCTTGTAAACCAAGTGCCAGCGAGTAATCTTTTACGTCGGTAGCAATTTGTGGCAAAAAGCCATTAGGGTATAGCTCTAAAACATTGCGGCTGTCTTTTGCACGACGGTAAAATCCGCCCGAGTTACCTTCACGCTCTGAATAGCTACCAAACGAATAAACATTAAAGCCATTCTCTAAATCGTATCCCATATTGTAAAACAAAGCGTAGTCTTCCAGCGCTGCTTTACCAAAACGGTGATTGTAGCGATCAATTGTAAATTCGCGTGGGTCTAGGCTGCCATCATCTAGGCGGCTGTATTGTTCGCGCGGATCAAAACCAGAGCGTTGAGTTGAGTCGTTATCACGGTATTCAATTGATACATTTACAAAACCATTGTCTGTTAATGAAAAACCTGAGTTTGCGCTAATTGTGCGGGTACTACCGTCGTTAACGTGACGATCGTCGCCTAAATTAAATGCAAGGTTGCCGTTATCATCCGCATAAGTGCTATTTAGTTGCGGTACACCGGCCATTTGGCTGTCGTATTGGCCATAAGTTACGCTAACACTGCCGCCTTCGGTGGCATCTTTTAAAACAATATTGATTACTCCCGCAATGGCGTCAGAGCCATATTGTGCTGCAGCCCCATCGCGCAGTACTTCAACACGCTTAATTGCAGAGGTTGGGATCATGTTTAAATCAACCGCGGTAGAGCCGCGACCAACCGTGCCCCCTAAGTTTAATAACGCACCAGAGTGGCGACGCTTACCGTTAATAAGGACTAAGGTGTGATCGGGTGCAAGGCCTCTTAAAACCGCTGGGCGAGCATGATCGGTGCCATCAGAGAGTGTGGCACTTGGGTAGTTAAAGCTCGGGACTTGGTTAGCGAGCACTTGGCTAATTTCAAGTTGCCCCGTACTTGCCATATCGTCACTGCTAATAATATCTACAGGCACAGTACTTTGCGCAATACTACGCAAACTGCGACGCGTGCCTGTTACTGAAATTACTTCGATATTTTCTTCGACTTGGTTAGTTTGCTCAGCCGCATTAGCAGCTGAAAAAGAGGCGCTAAGTGCGGTGGAAATAGCCAAGCTAAGTGCTAATTTTTTATTAGCTGATAAATGCTGAAAAGTCATTAAGCGTGCCTTGAAGATTTTGAAAAGGGCGCATCATATATAAGCGGCTAGTGCATCGCAAAGATCTAAATTGACTAAGTTATTCAACTATTTTCATAAAAATAAGTGATCGGAATAATAGATTGAAACAGGAACAGACAAGGAGGCTAAAATATAGGATTATGCTTATTTAGGCAGCGAAAATGACTAACTTGGTTTAAAGCTTTGCTAAAGGGTTTAAATTATAAAGAAGCTACAGGCCAAACGATTAATGTGGCCTGTAGGGAATTAAAAATTTATTCAGGTGCTACTTCAAGGGTGGTAAATAATACATAGCGGCTGGCGTCTACATCTTTTTCGTTTACTGTCACTTTTTGAGAGGTTTCGATTAGGTATAGGCCTGGCTCTTTCCACGTTGTGCTAAACATGCCGTTTTTGTCGGTCGTTACTTTTATTTCGCCACGTTCGTTACGGTAGCGTGTATCACCTTTTAAAATGCTGACTTCAATGCCTTCGCCAACCGGCTTTCCATCGCTTATTAGCTGAAAGCGCGCTTGCTCGCCAACAAATAAATCGTTTGGATGCGTTGGGCCGCTAAGCTCTAAGCCTTGACCTAATTGTGCTGGTTTAGAGGTACCATTATGACTAACAAAGGTATCAACAGTAGAGATGGTTTTAATTGTAGTGATGTCGCTGGCGTCTTTAGGTAGATTGGCATCTGCTTTTTTGGCGAATACACGGCTTCGCTCACCTGCTGCATTTTTGTAGAATGTCATGTACATAGGTTTTTGCGTCATCGCAATATGATAGGTGCCTTGTTGCTGAAGTTTTACTGCAGCAGAGCTTTTGCGTTGTAGGTAGTAGGCACGAATGGTATCGGTAACTTGCTCGCCATTTGGGGCAAGTGCCATAAGCAGAGTATCGTCGTATTCAGCGCCTTTTGTGCTTGGACGAAATGCTTTATCAGGTGCAAAAATTTCGTTAGAAATACTCGCATCAATCATTACATAATGGGCTTTATCCCCTGATAGCGAGGTATGCGAAGGTAGTAACCAGCGGCCATGTGCACTTGCAGCTGTTGATACCAGCGCTGATAAACTCAGTGCGCCAATGAGTGCTGTTTTTAATAAATTAACGTTCATTATTTTTCCTTTAAATTTGAATGATAAGTAGGGACTACCTAGCGGATACAGTGACAAAGCTGGTTGAAAATTCGTTTTTGCCATCAATGGTTATTTTTCCTGATTGGGTTAAATCAAGTTCAATACGGCTGTAATCACGCCCGCCTTCTTCACGAACAACTTCAATATTTAACAGGTATTTTCCTGCGATAACTGATTTGCCATTAAGATCGTTTCCGTCCCAATTAATGGTATAAGTGCCTGCGCGTTTGGTTGCGCTACTAACCCCATCGAAGTTTGCATCACTTTTACCTGCTTTACGCCACCATTGGCGTAGGTCTTTAAACCATTCCGCTTTTTGTACCCAAAGCGCTAAAGTTGTGACATGTTTTCGCTCTGGTGTTTCGAGCCAAACTGCAACATAAGGGCGATGATAGGGCTGCACATCTAACTCAGGTAGAGTTAATTCGATTTCTAATTGGGGCGATTGCGCTGCCACCGAAGTGTGAAAACACACGGCAATTAACAGCAATACGGTGCTAATTAAAGATTTAAACTTGAACATTAAAATACTCCTTTAATTTGTGGAACCCAGCATAAATAAATAACCAATGGTGTTGCGATTCCTAATACGGTTATCCATATTCCTGCTAAGCGTTTTTTTCTGTTTTGAAATAAAATAATCATGCCGGTGATGGCAAATAGAATCATCAGCACCGCTGATATATCAATAACCCAGCTCCATACTTCTCCTGAATGACGACCTTTGTGCAAATCACTGATAACACTTAAAAACCCCCCGGTTTGATAATCGAGTAACAATTCGCCACTGATAAAATCAAACTCTGCATAGGCATAGCCTGCTGGTAATGGGTAGTCGAGCATAACCAGTGAATCTTGCTTTTCCCATTCAATGCTTTTTACTTTATTAAGCCCATAGTGTTTGGCTAAGTAAGCTTCAATTTGGGGGTAAATAGCAGGCAGGCTATTTAATTGTGTATTTGCTTGAGTAAGCAGATCTTGGGGGATTTGGACCGTAATTTGGCCATTGTTTTTATCGTTTTTTAACCAGTCAACATGGTTTAGCACTATACCGCTTACACAAAATAGAATAAGTAAAAAAAACAAAGCGGTGGAAATATAGATATGTAGAGTACGACTTGTACTATATAAAGTGCGTTTATTAACAAAGGGCATAAAAGGTACAAACTTATTTAACTTGTACGGATGATAATGATTTGCATTAGCTGTTACAAATTTATTTACCAAACTTTACACTTTATTTTTTAGGAGGAGCTGAGGGCTTAGAAATTAAGTAAGCCATAACCAGCACTTCAACAACAGCCACTAGGGCAATAATCCAAGCTGGAGGGCTGTTGTATAATAAAAATATAAAGCCTATTAGCATACCTATACCTGCAGCATACTTTGCCTTTACAGGAACCACTTGATGGGCGCGCCAATGTTGTAATGTTGTACCAAAGCGAGGGTGGTTTAATAGCCAAGATTCAAGCGCCGCGGATGAGCGAGCAAAACACGCTAAGGCTAAAATTAAAAACGGTGTGGTTGGCATAACGGGTAATACAACACCAATAATGCCGAGTAATACACACAGTAGCCCCAGCAATTTAAAGCCAAAATTTTTATAATAAATAAAAACGTTTTTTATGCTCACTTTAGCTCTTTTTTAATTAATTAAACGGTAAAAGGGTAAGCTAATTAAAAGGTAAAATGAAGAGAAAATGGCTTAGTTGCATGTTATCAACTAAGCCATTTAGGGTTAGCAAAGGAAAAGAATTTCCTGATTGCACTACCTATTAAAAGTAATAGCCTAAATTAATATTAAAACGGCGCTCGGTATCGCCATCACCAATAATGGTACCGCCAATAAAGGGTTGATTGCGGGCTTGTACGAAATCAACATAACTAAAGAATCCGCCAGCAGTAATGCTCATACCGGTTACATTCATCCAAGTATTGGCGCTATTATCTGACTTGTTGTAGATGATCCCATAGTCGTTATAAAACTGCAGGTTGGTAACTGGGCCCCACTCTATTGCGTAGTCATAGGCAATATTAAAGTTGGTCATTGTGGCTTGGCTCGATACACTGTCATAATAGTCAAAAGCACCCACCGCAAAGCGGTTATTACCATCGTCTAAGTCGTAGTCATATTCACCGTGTTGCAATTGAATATTCCAGTTATTAATGTTGCTGTTTAAGTGAACAGCCCACGCACTGTAATTACCAGCGCGGTCTTCACCGTCGTGAAGTCCACCACTGAGTAACGATACCCCGATGTCAGTGGTGATATTTTTACTATGCTCAAGCTGATAAGTAGCGCGACCAGCAAAGGTGTTGTATTCACCAAGTTGCTTTGCAGGCTCGGCATAGGTGCCTTCATCTGCAGGGCGACTACCAACAATATCATAAGAGTAACGATGATTTTTGTCTGATGCTGAGCCATCAACTCCACCCAGTTCATCATTTTTGAAAAAGCCTAAATCAAGTGTCCAGTTGTCTTTAAGTTTACGCTTAGCAACCACACCTAAATCAAAATCATCTTCTAGGCCAACATAGTAGTTAGTGCTAAAAAAGTAGCTGTGAGAATTATAAGGACCGTTACCAAACGACACGGCTGTTATGCCTGCCTGAGCTTCCCAGCCATCAATAAATTCGTACCCTAAGTAAGCGTACTTTACGACAGTCATATAATCGTAAAAGCGTATTTCACCATTGACTGAAATGTCATTAATTTCGCCAGAGACATTTAACCGGAAAATATCAAAATCAAAGTCACCACCGCGATCTTCATTGTCTTCATCGTAAGAGTTTATACCGTAGTTAGCGCGAATAGCACCTCCTACCTTTATTCCAGATGATTGCTTTTCTTGCTGTGCAGTGTCTGTAGAAGTAGCTTGCAACTGTTTACTAACTTGGTCTACTTGCTGAGACTTTTTTTCAGCGAGTTTGCTTTCAAGTTTATCTACTTGTTGCTTTAACTGCGTTAATTGGCTTTGGAGAGGTTGAAGGTTTGATGCATAAGAATTGCTAGCAACACCACTTAAAATTAATGCGAGTGTTAGTTTTGAGAGTTTAGTCATAATAGCCGTTTTGATTGTGATTAAAAAAATAAAGGCGCAACGATGCGCCTCTTAGTGTGGAAAAAGGAGAAAATGGCAGACTAATTTAGTTTATTGTTTTTATACTGCGTTTTATTCTTTAGTAGAAGTTTGAAACAGTGCGCCTACTTCTAAAAGAGGAGAGGCATCTAGCTTATCTGCATCCATCATTGCGGCAATACGTTGCATTGATGAAAGTAGTAGGCTCTGTTCCCATTCAGCAAGCGCTGAAAATTTTTCGATAAAGTGTTCTTGCAAGGGCTGAGGCGCTTTTTCGAGTAATTCTTTACCTTGTTCAGTAAGGTATAAGCTGACCCGGCGTTTGTCCATTTGACTACGAACGCGTGTTACCAAATTCTTGCTTTCTATTCGGTCAAGAATATTTGTGACAGTTGCCGGACTTAAATTGACGTTTTGCGCAATACGACTGGCGGTAATACCATCAGTTTGAGACACTTCTTGCATAATAAGCAGTTGTGGTCCAGTTAAACCCGCTGTTTTATTAAGTTGTTTTGAATGTAAGTCAATCGCACGGATCACCTTGCGTAAAGAAACTAGTAACTCGTCATATTTTTGCATTTGTTTGTCTCATGGAAGGCGAATCATTTGCCGTAATCATGAAATGTTACACATCAAATAAATTGAATTCAAATGATATATGTTATTTCAGCCTGCTGTTATTAGTTTTTATTGGTTTTTATTAATTTGAGCAGTAATTAAAATGGTGTTTATTATCTTTATTTTATTAAAAGTTAATAACACTCTGTTTGCTAAGGCTGCGCACCTTACGTAAGTTAAAAGCGATACGCAAGCCACAGGTTTAAAACTTTAGTCGTAATTGAGCCGTTGATGTGGCATAAAAATATAGTAACTAACTCAATTTAAATAACTATTCTATGTAGCTTATGCTTTAAGCATGCATTATTGTTTGTGTACAGTAACCTGAACTCAGGTTAAGTACTAAAAAATTAGTCTCAGTGTTAAAGGAAATAAAATGCAATTATCACCCTCAGTATGTATTGAGCGTACACATAGCGGTTTGGAATTTATTAGTATTAATAGTCGCCAATGTAAGGCGAAGATATTTTTACAAGGTGGGCAAATAACTGAGTTTACACCCAAAGGAAAATTGTCACTATTGTGGGTGTCTGGGGATGAAACCTTTAGCGAAGGGAAGGGCATTCGTGGTGGTATTCCTATTTGCTGGCCTTGGTTTGGTCAACATGAAAATAAAGACTTTCCAGCACATGGTTTTGCGCGCACGCACGTATGGCAAGCCGATGAAGTGCATGAAACCGAGAACGAGATTACTGTTAGTCTTAAATTACCAATGAAGCAGATAGATTCTACCTTTTGGCCTCATCAATCTTCTTTAAGGGTTGAGTTTATTTTATCTGAGCAGTTAGAGGTGCGTTTAACCACCTTTAATTTAGGTAACACCCCATTTAGTTATACACAGGCGCTGCATTCTTACTTTCCAACTGATGATATTAATAATACTCGCGTAACAGGGCTGCAAGGGGCGCAATACATAGAATTTGGCCAAGGGCCTTATCAGCAAAGTGATGTGGTTGGTTTTACCCGTGAAACCGATATGGTTTATACCCAAGCCGCCGCTGTGCAAACTATTGAAACTCCTCAAGGGATGATCAGCGTTAGCAGAGAAAACTCGCGCTCGTGCGTGTTATGGAATCCATGGATTGAAAAATCAAAGCGACTATCAAATTTTGCCGATGATGATTATAAAAGCATGTTATGCCTAGAGGCTGCGAATGTACTTGAAGATGCGGTTTCGCTTGAGCCAAAACAAAGTCATACCCTAGTAACAACAATTAAGTGGCTTGGCTAAGCCTACCATACGCGTAATGGAGCAAAGTGTGTTTACTAATCAACAAATAACCGACCTACCGCAACATAAAAGCATAGTGTTTGAGCCGCTTGCGGACAAAGCATTGTTGCATGCACAATTGAATTGGTTGTTATTTTTCATTCCTTTTTGCTTAGTACTAGCGGCTGTTTGCTATTTTAATACAGACTTTGCTGCTATGGCGCAAGGTTACTTATTGGTTGCTGTTCCGCTATTAATTTTACTGTGTATGTTATATAGCGTGTTCAGCATAAAATTACAGGGCAGCGCGTTGCGTACCCACGATATTGCTTTTAAAAAAGGCATTATTTGGCAGCAGGTGACAATTTTACCGTTAGCGCGTGTGCAGCATATTGAAATACACCGTGGGCCCATAGAGCGAAAGCTTGGTTTAGCCAGTTTAAGACTTTATAGCGCCGGCGGTATGAGTGCCGATTTACAAATTAGCGGCCTGACCCACGAAAAATGCAAAAATATTCGTCAGTTTGTACAAAGCTATCGCCACGATGAAACCGCAAGCGAGGCAGCTGCCAGTGAATGTTGATGCTGCGCAAATAACGTCACCTTCACTTAATTGGCAAAAAGTGTCGCCTTGGGCGCTGGCTTATTTTGTAATGCATTTTAGTGTGCGCTTCATAAAAGACGGCTTATTTAATTTACTGCCCGTGTTGGTGGTATTTGTTACCCAAGTAGAAAATAAACTATTTTGGGGGCAAGTTGGGCTCGCGGTTGCTTTGACTTCATTGCTTGCCTATTGTTTTTTGTATTACCGTAGTTTTCGTTTTTGTATTACTGACGAGCATGAAATTTTATTAAACAAAGGCGTATTTAAAAAAGAGCGACTTACCTTAAAATTTTCTCGAGTGCAAAACGTAAATATAGCTGAGCCATTTTACTTTACCCCCATAGGGTTAGTTAATTGTATTTTTGATGCGGCAGGCAGTGTGGCTCAAGAAGCTGTTTTGCCAGGGGTAACTAAAGATTACGCGCAACAAATGCGTAAACGAGTGTTTGACTATAAAGCGCAGCAGCAACCATCAGTAGAGCTCGCTGATACAGCGCAATCTCATATTGAAGAGCAGAGCGAAAATAGTTTAGTTATCACCAATAAAGAAATTGCTAAATTTGGTTTAATGTCGAATATGGCCATTTTAGCACTTGCGGCTATTGCCCCTTTTATGAATGTGGCCATCGACTTTTTAGAGCAGCAGTTCATAACAAAAATAGAGGGTTTTTATCAGCAAGAGCTCGGTATGATGGCTAATGCAGCTGTGTTTGCGGTTATTACTTTAATTATTATGTTGGTATTTATTGCGGTGTTTTTATCGGTGACTATGTCGCTCATTCGTTTTTATAACTATCAGCTTTACTTTAAAAATAATAAATTCAAACGTATTGCAGGGCTGTTAGAGCGTCATCAACTATCAATTAGTTTAGACAAAGTACAGTCAATCGTTATTAAGCAAAACCTAGTTGCCAGGCTATTAAAACGCTTTACTGTGGAGTGTTTGCAAGCCAGTAGCGGCGGTGCTGCAAGCATGGCGAAAAAGAATAAACAAACCTTAGTGCTGCCTGTGCTCACGCAGGAGCAAGTTGATAATGTGTGTCAGTGGATTTATCCGTGGTTTGACAGTAAAAAGCTGGCATTCAATGCGGTAGAAAGGGCGTTGTTATATAAAAACACGGTGTTTTATGCTTTGCTACCGAGCGTTGCTTCTGGTTTTTTTATTAGCTTTATGCAACTTAATATATTAATTGCATTAGCATTATTCTTGGTATTAGCCGCGTTAGTGTTTTTATCTTATAAACGTTATGGGTATTACCTTCATCAACAAGATGGGCGTTTTTATATGGTGGTACGCAAAGGTATGATTGGCGTGCATTACCGGGTCTTTGAGCTGTACAAAGCACAAAGCGCTCGCAGTGTGAGCACCTTTTTTATGCGTCGTTCTGGCTTAAAAAGCCTGTATATACAACTTGCTGCAGGCGGTGCGTACGTCCCATATTTAAAACAGCAAGATGCTGACTTTATTATAGATTTTACACTTATGCAGGCTGAGTCAGACCCTCGCAGTTGGATGTAACTTCCTTTGTTCAAAACTCAGATTAAATAATAAAGCGGGTGTAAATACACATTTGCACATGCTTTATTACACTTTTTTACTGCCCGTTTTTTCCATTTGATAATACTCTAAGCATTATCAAATGTACTATTTAAGGGATTATTGTGAAAAAGTCACTCATTGCATCAGCCTTATTATTGGCTGCACCTAGCTTTGCTGCTGATTGGCAAACCATTCATACCGAGCATTTTAATGTTCACTTTAGTAGTGAGCATACTGATTTTGCTAAATCGACTGCTGTGGAGCTGGAAATTGTTCGCACTAAAGTGCTTGAGCAACAAAACCGTGCGCTTGATAAAATCGTCGATGTGGTGGTGTTTGACCCTCTAAATGCAGCGAATGGCTTTGCCTTACCAACCTCTAATAATCCTGTTATGGCGCTTTTTACTACGCCACCGCAGTCGGATACCGTGATATCAAATTCATCGGGTTGGCAGCAATTGTTGGTGCTGCACGAATATATTCATTTAGTTCATTTAGCGCAGCCAACCCGTAACGACTGGCAGCAAAAGATTCGCGGTGTATGGGATATATACGATTTAACCTATGGTGATACACCGCGCTGGGTAGCCGAAGGGTACGCCACTTTAATCGAATCAAAAATGACAGGTCGAGGGCGCTTATTTGATAACTATGCTGAGGCAATACTTAGAGAGTTTGCTCAGCAGGGAGCGCTTCCCACCTATGGGCAACTAAATAGCGATGAGGGCTTTATGGCGGGCTCTATGGCATATTTAATGGGAAGTCGTTTTTTATATTGGCTAGAGCAAAATTACTCAGAGCAGCTACTCGATAATGTATGGGTTCGTATGCGGGCGGTTAAGTCTCGAGATTTTGACGACGCATTTTCTGGTGTATTTGGGCAAAGCGCTGCAAGGTTATATCGTCGATTTATTGCAGAGTATACCTATAAAGCGATGCAACAAGAGCAAACCGAATCACCACTTAATAGCAAGCTTTGGTTAGAACTTGATTTATACGCTAGCAATCCAGCTCTTTCAAATGATGGTAGCAAAATTGCGATAGTTGAACGTGATGAAAAGAGTAAAACAAAACTAATAATTTACAGTACAGAAGACAACACCAAAGCACGAGATAAGTTTACTAAGGTGCAAAAGGAGCTCCTAGAGAACGATAAGCAAGATGTTCCTGATACCCCGCCAATCGTGTTTAAGCGCGAACAAAAACAAGTACTAAATCAAATTAATCGCGCAGGTATTGCTAACCCGCAATGGGTAAATAACAACACACTTTATTTTAATGCCTACAGTAGTGAAGGATCGGGTATTTATAACAAAGTGTCTGACATTTTTAGCTACAACACCGACACTGGCAACATAGAGCAACTTACAGAGCTGGCCGGTATTCGCCGTTTTAGTGTTACCCGTGATGGTGAAACACTTTACGGTGAGCAAATAAGAGCTGGGTATTCTGAATTAGTAAAAGTCGATCTTAATACGCAAACTATAACGCCGCTTTTCAGCAAGAGCTTAAAAACCACGTATGATTACCCGACGCTTAGCCCCGATGAAACAAAATTAGCTTATTTATCAGCGTCATTAAACGAAAATTGGCAATTGTACATACAAGGTGTGGGCGGTGACACTAGAGAGTCAGTCCCAATGCCTAACGGGTATCAATACTTAAGCCAACCGAGCTTTAGTCAAAACGGGGAGTCTATCTATTTTGTTGCTGGCCTAAATAATAAGACTGATATTTATAATTATCATATAAAAAATAACACCCTCACCCGCTTAACTAACGGGCAAGAAGCGCTCGCATACCCGATTGAGGCTGAAGATGGCTCACTACTTTACTTCTCCATTAATGCCGATGGCCCTGATGTAAAAACGCTAACAATAAAAAGCCGTACAGTCGTAACTGATCTCGCTGTAAACAGTGAGGCTCCATTGTTGATGGTAAATAAGCATACCTTGCCACCGGCAAAAATATATACCGATGAGATAGCAGAACAAAGCGATTACGCAGTACTTGAGCAGCGAGCGACGTTTGCCTTGGGATCACAGTATTATTCAGCGTCAACCAGTTTGCTAAGTGTAGGTATAAAAAGTAGCGACTTATTAAAACAACTTGATTTACAAGCGGGTTATAACATTGATTTGCATGACGGTGCATTACATGGCGGCTTTATACAAGCAAAATACAATGCGTTAAATACAAAGTTTAAGCTTGCGCTATTTGATTATAATTTGGATACATCACATCAATATCAACCTAGCTTAAACGCTGATATTGATGCCCGAGGTGGTTTTGCTTCAATAAACCATCCATTGAAATTTGGCCAGCTTCAGTTAACCCCAGAATTGGCCTATAACTATACAGATTATAAAAATAGCCATAAAAATTGGACACGGTTGAGTATTGCTCAAAGCTGGCAACATGACCGCCAAGCATTTGCTATTGGGCAGAGTATTTATGCCAGCATTTATGATGGGCAGAATCACAGTAGTCATTGGCAAGGTTATGACTTGGCAGCAAAAATATTTGGTAAAGCGTTTGATATACCACTTTTTGTTAACTTTGAGCAAAAGCAAAGAGATGACAGTAGCCTGACATTAGGTGGATTCAGTTCTAATTTAATTAATCAACAGCAAAGTAGTGAATTTGTGCTTGCTGCTGAACTGCCTTTTTACAGTGCAACTGCAGAGCGTTATCAAGGTTATGGCGGTGGTATTAGCTTTAAAGAAGGCATGCCTTGGCTTTATTACAAGCAACATCAATTAGATAGCAACGTTTATGCACAAAGTTACGGCTTAAAGTACCAAGGTGACTTTAGCTTTGGTATGGGGCCTGCGGGCGTTAATGACTTAACCTTTGATATGGGGTTGTCGCGAGTAGAAGGTGACAGCTTTGAAGATGAAATGCGCGCGTGGTTAAGCTTTTACTATTCATTGTAAAAGCCTATTTAGCTAAGTTACTTACTCGCTTTTAAGGACAGTAACTTAGCTTGATATACATTTAACTTTTGCTTGTCTTTTTCGAGCTCTATCGCTTTCTCAAGTAATTTTTGTGTTTGGTGATTTTTTCCTTGTTGATAGCGAATTTTAGCAAGCTCTAAATAAAGTTCTGCAATATACGGCGCTTTTGTTATGGCTTGTTCAATATGCTCTGTAGCGGTATTAATTCGTCCTGTTTCTAGGTCATTTTTTGCAATAACTAAAAGTTCATAAGGATCTTTTTCTACTTCAGCAAGTCGGCTTGCTAATTGTTCAACAAGTTGCTGATCACCAATTTGTTTGGCTAAAACTTGATAATTACTAAGTAAATTTATATTTATCAGCTTATTATCTAAAGCAGTTTGGTAAATAAGCTGTGCACTTTTTAAATCGCCAGCTCGTCGATGTAAAATTCCAGCCATATTAAATAGTTCAGGATCATAAGGGGTGTATTTATTTGCTTGTAAAATAAGAGAGTACGCTTGATCAAGCTGCTTATCTAAAAGCGCGTCAGCAGCTAAGTTACTATAAAATTTAGAGATTAAATCATTATAATTAGCACTATCAGAATACACACTACCTCTGGTTGGGAAGTAGTCTATTAAGGTTCCTGGGCGAAAAAAAGTGATCACATTTTCTTCTTTTTCAGGCAGTTCCTCTTCTGGGGCATAAACTTTAGTTCTAAAATGGTTTGCTACATAAACCAAGTTATCTTCCTGTGCATAAACTGGCTCGCTAGTCATTTCTTGAAAGCTGGTTTTAAGCCCTAATGTTTGTGCATAACTTTGGGTAAGAACAGCAAGGCTGATACAGTTACCTTGTGCAAGGTTGAGAGATTGAGATGATGTAAGCGTATCGCCATGATACTTAAAATTAGAGAGCTGATTTTCAAGGTAGTTATAAATAATACGGTCACTACGAATATTAGCTGTTTGTTGTTTTGTTACGAAGGCTAAAAAGCGTGCTTTTTCTGCCTCGGGAAGTTCAAATATAACCTTTTCAGAAGGTGTGGTTTGTTGTACAAATAATGTGTGATTAATTAATGAACTTAATTGTACGCGCTGAGTTTGCGTATTGATTTTGCTGCTGCACCCCACAACAAATAAAAAAGTTAAACTTATTATTACCTTGAACATATTCATTAACTCACTCCCTCGTTGGTTTCACTTTACAAGGGAGTGATTGTTTTATCAAGCATTCGCGCTTCGTCGTTGAGTTAAGCGATTTTTGTGTGATTGCTTTTTACGTTTACGGCGTGTGAGCCATAAATAAAAGCCTGTACCAGCGAGCCATACAGGGCTAAGGCCAACAATACACCATAGTATTTTACTGATAAGCCCAGCAAAATAACCAAAGTGTAGTTTTCTAAAACTGTCTATTACTTGCCAACCAGCACCAGCTTCTCGAATATCCCAGTTAGCGATGTGTTCACCTGTTTGCTTATTATAGGTTATGGTATTGGCATATTCACTGGTAAGTGGGTTACTGGTATTTACTTCGCCATAAAGAGTGATATTTTCATCGGGCTCTCGTGGAAAAACTAAAAAAGTTGTATTAAAAGTGGGTATTTGCAGCTTGCTATCATTAAGAATCCGCTCAAAAGAGATGTCGTCACTATATAATTTATTTGTAATAGTGTGGTGCTCTTCTTCTGCGTGTTCTATTACTTCGTGATACCACACTGCACCATTAAAATAACCACCTGTAATCGCTAAAACGATAAGAATAGGTGAGCCTAAAACACCGGTCATCTTATGAATGTCACTGAGTACTATTTGTAACGTTGCGCGCCAGCGTACGCTAAATAGTCGCTGCCAAAATTTGCGGTAAATAATTAAGCCAGTAATACCTAAAGTTAATAAAAATAAAGCAAAAAAGAACCCTAATACGGTGCCTGTTTGCCCTGGTAAACTTTTTAAGTCGTTAAGTAAAAAGGTGTAATGGAGCTCTAAAAACCAGTCGGTAAAATAATGAGTTGTGCTTACGGGTTCTGATAAAACTTCTCCTGTGTATTGGTCTAAATGCAACTTATACCAATCGTCAGTGCCAAGCTTAACCAAATAAAGCCGGTCGGCGGTGGTGTTATTAAAAAGCTCCCAGCTTCCTACTACATACTCAGGAAAGGCTGCTTCGGCTTTATCTATTAATGAGTCCATAGGTAAGCGAGCAGCTTGCTGCTGTACCACAAAGTGTTTGTCAGGCATCAGTAAGCCGTCTATTTCACTTTTAAACACTAAAACACTGCCAGTAATGCTAATAACAATTAACGGAATAATGGCAATTAGCGCCAACCAACTATGAATTTTAAACAGTGTTTTTCTCATTATTTTAGCTTGTATATTAAATTACACGTATGCGCATGATAACAGTTATCATTTGTATTGCAATTAGTTGAAGTGGCGTGCTGTGAAGTTTTAGTAACGGTTTTTGTATACTCAAGTTGCCATCACTAAAAACTAAAGTAAGCGTTAAGCTTGTATAAAACCTAGCCAGCCCTACAATGCGCGCACACAAATAAAGCCTTTAAAAACAGATGTTTAAAAAATGTTTTATTTCTTCCTTTTTATTAACAACAATGTAACGAGCGAGGTTTGCTTTGGCGTATTATTTGCCTATTTTGTCAGTGTTTATTTTGGTTTTTAGTTTTTTACCGCTACTTAATAAAATTATTAAAAACCGCAGTGTATCGGGTGTATCACTGCTAATGATGACATTTGGTTTAGCGCAAAGTGTGTACTTTATTAGCTACAATCTTTATTTTGCTCGCTTTTATATTGCCTTGCCGTTTTTTGCGACAGGATTGTTGAGTGGTTTAATTTTATACTTTTTTGCCCGTTATAATGCCGCTAAACGTCAGAAGCTGCAGTTACTTGGCATGCTTAGCTTTTCGTTATTACCTTTTTTGTTGCTGTTAAACCCTAACCTAGATACTGCCTCTGTGCTAAACGGCTTAACTTATGTGGGCTTAATTATGAGTTCGGTTCGGGTTATGCCACAAACCTATAAAACACTGCGAACAGGGAATATTAGTAACCTGAGTGCGCGCTATTTTAGTTTGCAATTTATAGCAGGTATCTGTGGTTTGTTTGCAGAGCTAGCCATGCCAGTGCAAAGTACTTCGCATATATTAATGTTTATTATGATATTGCTAACTAATGCGCTGCAATTTGCGTGTATGCAGTATTATCGCGTACGTCCTGTGTTGGCATAAAATTATAGTGACCGTTAATTTCATTTGTGGCACTTTGAGTGACCAATAAATAAAAAGTGCCCACTATGAAATTAACTATCCATCAAATCGATGCGTTCAGCAGTGAACTGTTTAAAGGTAATTATGCTGCCGTGATCCCATTGGAGTCTTGGCTTAGTGATGATCTTATGCTGAATATAGCTTCGGAAAACAATGTGTCTGAAACCGCTTTTACTTGTCAGTCGGCAGATGGAAGCTTTTCGATACGTTGGTTTTCGCCATTAATGGAGATTGATTTTTGCGGCCATGCTACTTTAGCGGCGGCCTATGTGCTTTGTGAGCAACATAGTATATCGCAGGTGTGCTTTAGCGCAGAGGCGGTGGGCAAACTGATTGTTAATAAAAATAACGATGGCAGCTTTGCTATGACCTTTCCTAAACAAGCCCCTGAAGAGGTTCAGCTCATCCCTGATGCTCTATTAGCTGGCCTGTCTATACAACCTGTTAAAGTGCTGAAAAACCGCCAAGCTTATTTTGCTATTTATGATAATGAGCAGCAGGTTGTAGATCTGAAAACAACCAATGAACAACTAAAAAAATTAGCCCCATTAGATGTGGTTGCAACAGCACCGAGTGTTGAGTATGACTTTATTTCTCGTTATTTTTGGCCTGCCAGTGGGGGTGATGAAGACTTTGTAACCGGCTCAATTCATACTGGGCTTGCCCCTTATTGGGCAGGGCAGTTTGGAAAAAATTCTCTCAGTGCTTATCAAGCCTCACAACGAGGTGGGAAGCTACACTGTGAAGTGGGCAATACAACAGTGACATTAACGGGTCATGCCGTAAGGTACCTTAAAGGCACTATTTACCTTTGAGTTAGTGTAAAAAAGGCCACGTATGACGTGGCCTTGGTTTACTCAGTGTTATTTATGCTTCTAGCGCTTTGCTAATTAAGCGGTCGATATATTTTTTATGTGCTTTGGTTGCGGTATCAGCGCCCCATGCAACCTTTTTATCGGCTATTTGAGTTAGCTGATATAGCGCGGCTGTTTTCGCTAAGTTATCGTATTTACTTGCTTTTTCTAGGCCTGCAATCGCAATTAACTGATTAACATATTCAATCTGTAAATTATGACTGACTGAATTAGCGGTTTTACTATCAACAAAGATACTTGCAGTTAAATCCTCCATAAATTGCGTAAGGCTGTATTCATTACCATATAAAGCAGTATCTGAAATACGCAGTAACACAGCAGGATGTAGTAGTTGCGCTAGTACACTCTTTTGCATACCTAAAATCATTTTATGCGGTTTAGGGTCTTCGTTTTTACCGTAATGATTAAACCCACGACGCTGCTGCTGCATAAAGTTATACAATGGCTGCATGCTTTGCAGTACATTTGGAGCAAACACATACTCAGCTAAAATAGCCATTGCTTGGGTTTGACGCTCAAGTGGTACCGGTGTAAAAGGCTTTGCTGCATTTTCATCGCCCACGACGGCACGCTCTACATACACGCCACCAATTTGACGAGATACCACGCCTGCTTGTGCACGATACTGGCCAAATAGGCTGTTAGCTGAAGTAACAAGCTGTTGGTAAGACTCACCTTTTACTGTAGCTTTGTCTTTAAGTTCTGCAAAGAGTGTATTGATCAGTGCCATTCTATCTGCGCCGTAAGCTGCAGGGTTAGACGACAAGTCACCTATCATCACGCGAGGGTCTATGTGGCGGCCAGGGGCACGCATGTCGTCGGCATCGTTACCAAAGGAAAGCGCATGTTCGCTTGAGCGAGCGAGTATTTTATCAAGGCGAGCTTGCTCTGCAGCTTCATCTTTAAGCGCTGCGCTGTAGCCGTAATTTATTGCCCAATCATCGTATGGACCTGGTTTAGTTTGGAAAATATCGCCTTGAGTCACACCCGTTGGCGCTATATTTGCTGGCGCATAGTCCATTACCGAGCCGGTAACTATGCCTTGGGTTTTACTTTTGTCGTGAACTTCTTTCTCATCCCACAAAATAGAAGACTTCATGTTGTGATTAAGACCTAGAGTATGCCCTACTTCATGTAAAACCAGCTGAGTTAAGCCTTGGCGTAACATTTGGGTATCTTCAATATCAGCGCCATTTGCTAAGCCCTTGGCCATTATTAGGCTTTGCTGTAATTCATGACCTAAAGAGCAATTGAGTTCTGAATAGTTGGTTGGCTGTGTATGGCTCATCGTGCCTTGAGTATACAGTGTGTCGTATATCCAGCGGTTTTTCATAAATACAAACTCAAGCATAATGTCTGAGCCTAAAATTTCACCGGTTAACGGGTTCGCTAATGCTGGCCCATACCCACCAAACGGTGGTTTGGGTGATGAAGTCCAGCGTAGTACGTTATAGTTAATATCGCCGGCATCCCAATCGGCATCGTCAGGTTGTATTTTCACTTCAAGTGCATTTTTAAAGCCTGCTTTTTCAAATGAGGTGTTCCAAGCAAGTACGGCATCACGCACGGTGTCACGCCATTCAACCGGTGTGGTGTTTTCTATCCACCAGGTAATCGGTTTTACTGGTTCTGAAAGTGCAGCGTTTGGATCTTTCTTTTGTAAATCCCAGCGCTTAATGACATCTTGGTATGGCGCCCAGTCGGTTGACGTCATTTTATCAAACTGATTGGTGAAATAACCAATACGTGCATCATCAAAGCGAGGTTGGTAATTGTTTTCTGGTAAAGCCACAAATGAATGTTGTACTTTTACCGACACACTTCGGGGGTCGCTTACAGCACCTGAACCTCGAACGGTTGGGCTGCTATTGGTAAAAACATAATCAACAACCACATCTAGGTTGTTAGGGTATGGGCGCTGTTTGATGATGCGTGATTTTTTATCGTCTAATTTACCTACTTTAAAACGCTTTTTAGCATTTTTATCGTTCGGGTTAGGCGTAGGAGATACTTTATGTAGCGCTTCACTTAAAAAAAGCTTATTTACATTAAAGGCTATTTTACCTTCTTCTTGTTTTTCTATTTTTATACTTGCAAGCACGGCTTCGCTGATATTAGCTTCACTGGCTTTGGCAAGTGCGCTATTTTCGTTAAATAAGTAGCGAGGGGTTTTACTAATAATATCAATACGATCAAAGTATTTTCTAAATTCAATCAGCTTTGTTTCACGATACGACCCACGAAAATGACCCGCATCAGTCGCACCATCAATGGTATGTGCAAAATAAACAAAAGGCGTATCGAGCTGTGATTCGTTTATCACCATTAAGTGATCGCCGGTTTTTTCATCTTGGTAAAGATTAAAAATACCCGCAAATTCGATTTGCCCTTTAATCATTTCAGTTAATGTTTGTGGTTTCTTTTCTTCTTTTTTTTCTGCTGCAACAGCATAGCTGCCACTAAGCGCTATACTCAGCGCCAAGGTAAGTGTGGTTAATTTCATCGTTTAGTCTTTTTTAGTTGTTAATGTAATTTTACTGTACGGTGTGTCATGCTTTTTCGCACAGTATGATTAATAAATACTAACCTAAAGTGATTAGCTTTATGATTTATAATGGTAAAAGATTGTAACAATACATTTATAAAGCGGCTTAACAGTGCTTTTGACTTACCTTTTATTTGCTGAAGAAGACCTTATTTATACCTTTTTGTAACAGTTGCTTACAAATGTCACGTTAATGTTTCATTAAGCTTTGGTATCATAGTGCTAATAGTAATTTGGGAGAAATAAACAGATGCAAGGTAATGTACTTAGATGGGCTTTTCCATTTGTAGCACTGGCATTAGGTGTTGCTGGTTTTGTTGCAATTAATGCGATTGCAAAAGAGTCAGACAAAAAAGAAGTCATAGACACTCGACCAACGGTGCAAGTTGAAGCCGTTTCCGCTAACGATCATCAAGTTATCATTAATAGTTATGGTGAAGTGCAGCCACTAGAAAATACCCAACTTTCAGCGCAAGTGTCAGGTGAAGTAGTCAGCTGGCATCCAAGCTTTGTGGCGGGTGGTGTTGTGGGTCGCGGCGAAACCTTATTTACTATTGAAAAAGATAACTACGAGGCTGCGGTATTGCAAGCTGAAGCTGAACTTGCCCGCGCTCAAGCGATGTTAATTGAAGAGCAAGCGCAAGCCAAAGTCGCAGAAGACGAAGCAAAACGTTTCCCAAATAAAGCACGTACAGATTTATTTTTACGCAAACCACAAGTGCTGAGTGCGCAAGCATCAGTTAAGTCGGCGCAAGCAGCATTAAAAAGAGCCCAACGCGATTTAGACAATTGTGAAATCACCGCACCTTACGATGCATTAGTTGTTAGTCGGAATGTGGGGGTTGGCCAGTTTGTTAGTATGGGCGCTCAAGTTGCCGAGCTGAATAATATTGAAACCGCTGAAGTGATTATTCCGATTGCAGGTTTTGACAGTGTGTTTTTACCTGAGCGCGTTAAAGGGGTAACGGCAACCGTTATTAAAACAGGATTCAATGGGTTTACTCGCCAAGCAGTAATAGACCGCGATTTAGGGATTGTTGATAACGCGACTCGCATGAGCAGTTTAGTGGTAAGAATTGAAGATCCTTACGGACTGACTAATCAGCAGCCTGCAATTAAATTTGGCACTTATGTACAAGTAAACTTTGCCGGCACTATGCTCAATAATATTTATCGTTTACCGCAAGAGTTAGTAAATAACCAAACCGTGTGGATAGTTAATGATGAGCAACAGTTAGAGCCGCGTAAAGTAAAAGTGATTCGTGAAGAAGGCGAATATTTTTATATTAGCGATGGCTTACAGGCCAACGATAAGCTCGTTACCACCTTACCGGAATACCCTCAAAAAGGCATGGCAGTAAAAATAGCCGGTTTAACAGAGACTAAAAATACAGATGCAGCAGAAAATGCATCCACTGAAAAACTTTAAGGTAGGGTGAGTTATGAATAACACAGAACAGCCCAATACAACCAAACAAACAGGGTTAATTGCTTATTTTGCTAACAACTCTGTTGCTGCCAATTTAATGATGTTTTTTATTATTGTAATGGGGCTTATAAGCTACTTTACCATTCAGCGACAAATGTTCCCTAATATAGAAGTTAACTATATTACTGTAAATGCAAACTACCCGGGGGCGTCGCCACAAGAAATTGAAGAAAGTATCTTAATAAAAATTGAAGAGTCGCTAAAAGATATAACAGAGATAAAAAAAGGGGTATATCGCGCTTTTCGTAATGGGGGTTCTGCCAGCCTTGAAATTAATACTGACGCAGAGCTTACCGACGTTCTCGATAAGGTAAAACTGCGAGTAGATGGTATCGCGACTTTTCCTGCAGGAATGGAGCCGGTTACCATTAGCCAAATAGAGTTTCGCCAAGATGTAATTGGTATGACGCTCGTGGCTGACCTACCGCTAAATGAGCTTAAGCCAATCGCAAATCAGGTTGAAGATGAACTCTTGCAGTTATCGAATGTATCTTTAGTGGTAAACGATGTGCCACTGGATGAAATTGCCATAGAAATAGAGCCCGACACACTGCGCCAATATAATTTAACTTTATCGGATGTAGCAAATGCGGTACGTCGTTATTCGGCTAACTTTTCAGCCGGACAATTAAAAACTGATGCGGGTGTTATTTCGGTTCGGGTAGAAAATCAGTTTTATTCTGGTGAAGAGTTTAGGCAAATTCCGGTAAAAATTGGCGCCAATGGTGCCAAAGTGCTGCTACAAGATATTGCTATAATCAAAGATCAGTTCGTTGAAGGTGAGCGTTACTTTAAATTTAATGGCGAAAACGCGGTTTATTTATCGGTAAAAGCCACCGAAGATCAAAACATTATTCCGGTGGCCGATTCGGTTAAAGCGTATATTGATCAAAAAAATAAAGAACTGCCATTGGGTGTACGTATAGAGCCGCTAATGGACTTTACTTACTATCTAAATGCACGCTTAGACATGATGAAAGCTAATTTGCTGCAAGGTGCAATTTTAGTCGCTATTATGCTTTCGTTATTTTTACGTTTTAAGCTCGCACTGTGGGTAATGATTGGTTTACCAGTGTGCTTTTTAGGTGCGATGATGCTGATGCCGTTATTTGGTATCACAATTAATATTGTGTCTTTATTTGCCTTTATTATGGTGCTGGGGATTGTGGTGGACGATGCCATTGTCATAGGTGAAAGTGCCTACACCGAAATAGAAAAAAAAGGCGGCGGTGTTGTTAATGTGGTTAATGGCGCTAAACGAGTGGCAACCCCTGCCACCTTTGGTGTACTAACAACCATTGCGGTATTTGCGCCGTTTACGCTTTCAAGCGGCCCTGAAAGTTCCTTTTTTATAGGTATTTCAGTGGTGGTGATTTTATGTTTAATATTTAGCTTGATTGAATCTAAGCTGATATTACCGGCGCACATTGCGCATACTCACTTTTCTCCTATTAACCCTGACGGTTGGCGAGCACGCTTTAATAAGCGCTTTTTTGGCTTTGTAAATGGGCCGTATAGGCAGTTTATTGTTAATTGTATAAAGTGGCGTTGGACGGTGCTGTTTAGTTTTATTGCGCTACTAATTTTCACCTTTGCGTTAATATCGTCAAACCAGGTGAGAATGATCCCATCGCCTAAAGTGCCGCATGACTTCCCGCAAATTAATGTTGAGATGAACGATAACGTATCAGACATTCAAACTATTAATGCTATTCGCCAAATCGAAGCCATGGTGCTTGAAATAGATAAGCAAACCGAGCGCGAAGAAGGGCAAAAGATGATTCGCGATGTATTGGTATTTAACCAAGGTCGTACAGAGGCGCAGTTATTAGCGCCATTGGTTGATGAAGATTTACGCCCTTATAATGCCTTTGAGCTTTCGCGCCGCTGGCGTGAAGCGATGCCTAATATTGCGGGCGTTAAATCGTTAACTATTCAGGATGATGTTGGCGGTGGAGGTGGCGGCGGTAACGGTGAGTTTGGTTACTTGCTGTATGGCTCTGATATCGATACATTGAATGAAGCAGGGCGTCGCTTTATTGGATTATTGCAGCAGCAAGAAGGCTTATTTGATATAAGCTCTACCATTGACCCTGCTAGCAAAGAAGTACAAATGAGCTTAAAACCAGTCGCCTTTGACTTAGGGTTAGATTTGGCCTCAATTGCAAATCAAGTCGGTGCCAGTTTTTATGGTGGCGAGGCGCAACGTGTTATTCGTCGCGGTGAAGAAGTACGGGTGATGGTACGTTACCCTAAGCTTACTCGCGAAGCGTTTTCATCGCTTAAACACGCGGTTATCACTACGCCCCAAGGCAAAGAAGTATTGCTAGGAGATGTGGTTGAGCTAACTGAAACCCCTGGTATTAGTTATATTCGTCGTGAAGGCGGTTATCGCACTGTTTATGTGTATGGCAACATTGATGAGGAAGTGATTGAGCCAGGCGAAGTGGTTAAGCAAGTAAAAGAAAATTTACTACCACAACTGTTGGACGAATACCCAAGTGTTAAGTCAGAACTAGGTGGCGCAATTGAAGAGCAACAAGCGCAAGCTAATGAGCAATTGTTATTTTTTGCTGGTGGTATGATTTTAGTTTATATATTACTTGCCGTGCCGTTAAAAAGTTACTCACAACCTCTCATTGTAATGTCGGTTATTCCATTTAGTTTAACGGGGGCAATATGGGGTCATTTTTGGTTTGGTTTAGATATTAGCTTAATGTCGGGCTTTGGTTTAATTGCTGCTGCAGGGGTGGTTATTAACGACTCCTTAGTGATGACTGATTTTATTAATCAGGCGCGTCGAGCTGGTATCAGTATAAAAGATGCGGTTATTGAAGCAGGCTGTGCACGCTTTAGGCCCATATTACTTACCTCAATTACGACCTTTGCAGGGGTATTGCCGATTATGTTTGAGACCAGTTTACAAGCCAAATTTGTAATACCTATGGCGGTAGCTCTGGGCTTTGCGGTTATGTTTGCAACACTGATCACCCTTATTTTGGTGCCGTGTTTGTATATTATTTTAACCGACATAGGCGCGCTATTTAAGCGCCCGTTCGCAAGTAAAAAAGCGAGCGTAAGTTAACACCACCCAGATCATGTAGCTGAAAAAAGCCAACCGTTTATAAAGCGGTTGGCTTTTTTGTTTTATGCTCATTAGTGCAAACTTTAGTATTGTTTTTAAACTCTGGTTACATTCTTTTGTTTGATTATTGCAACATTGCGAATTACAATCAGTCGGTATTGGTATTACACAATGGTTTTTAGCCTAATACTTTAGTTAACGCATATTAGCTCATGAGCTAGTTTGCCTGTTGAAAGCCATATGTTATGGGCGACGTTTGACTCTTTAAGGTGTTGCAGTGTTTATACATTCATCATTAACATGTGGAGAATGGTTAACTATTGGTTGTCTTGGGCTCGATCAGTATAGCCAGCTCTTTGTTGGTGATACGGTTAGTGTGAGCTTTTACGATGAGCATGGCGAATTAACTCAGCTAGCGTTTGATTATGAAATACTCTCTCCAGAGCAGGGCGAACCGCATGCTTGGAGTTTGCTGGTGGTTGAGCATATTAATATGCATATTCCGCTTGTGTGCGCTGGCAGAATGACAGAGCAAGGATTGGTGGTTGCGTACCGACATAACAAAATATTTGCACTTGAAAGCAGTGGTATTTGTAGCGCGGTGGTTCACTTTAATCGCGCTGAAAAAAATAAAAAATTAATCACAGTCAATAGCCTTGGATACGACGCGGTTTATCCTCAAAATGGCGATATGTACAGTGCGGGCACCAAAGTATTACAGCCAAAAACAGGGCATATATACCAGTGTAAGGCATGGCCATTTAGTGAGTTTTGCCGTGTGAATGAGAATAGCGCTATGTTTGAGCCAGGCGTTGGTGAAAGCTGGGCGATGGCTTGGCAGCAAATACAGTAAATCAACTTCCCTTAGGTATAACGACAACAATAAAAATTCTCGTAGTTTTTAGTTATCGAATTTATACCGCTTTAGCCCACTCAACTATGAGTGGGCTTTTTTATTTTTATGATAAACTGATCGCCATTGTTATTTTTTAAGCGGTTTTTTTGTGTCTTCTTCTGATTATTCTTTAAGCTTATTACCTAATTTCCCTGTTGCTAAAAAGCAAGCTCATGCGCTGACTACTCATGCTAAAACACGCAGTGATGATTATTATTGGATGCGCGATGATGAGCGACAAAATGCCGATATACTCGCACATTTAGCGCAAGAAAATGCCTATTGTGATGCACAATTAGCTGCCATTAAGCCACTACAAAATACATTATTTGAGGAGCTTAAAGGTCGTATTGTAAAAGACGATAACACTGTACCGGTAAAAGACGGCCAGTATTGGTATCACTCAGAGGTTCGCGGAGATGATGAATATGCGCGTCATTATCGCAGCAGCAGTATGGCAATGGCTGATAAAGAGCTACTACTTGATGTTAATGCACTTGCCAATGGCTATGAGTTTTATGAGTTAGGGGAAGTGGCGCTGAGCCCCAACGAGCAATTAATGGCTTACTCTGAAGATACCGATGGCAGACGGATATACACAGTACGGTTTAAAGATTTAAGCAGCAATAAAATGCTCGACGATGTACTTGAGATTACCGAGGGGCAAGTGGTTTGGGCGAACGACAATAAAACCGTATTTTATGTAAAAAAGGATTTAAAAACCTTATTAGGTTATCAAGTTTTTAGACATGAACTAGGGACTGAGCAACACCAAGATGTGCTGGTATACGAAGAGCAAGACAGCAGCTTTTTTATGGGCTTAGGTAAAAGTCGTGATGAAAGCTTAATTATTATTGATTTAGCGAGCACAGAAACTAACGACATGTGGGTGCTTGATGCCAATCAACCGCAAGGTGAGTTTACCGCTTTAATGCCGCGCGAAGAGGGGCATGAATTTGATATCGATAAGCTTGGTGATACTTTTTATATAGTGACTAACTGGCAGGCCAAAAACTTTAGATTAATGACCGCAACAAGCGACACCATTGCTGATAAAAACCAGTGGCAAACACATACCCCTCACCGTGAAACTGTATTATTAGAAGGCGTTGAACTATTTAACGACTTTTTAGTGCTTAGCGAGCGCGAACAAGGCCAAGCACGCTTTGTTGTGGTTAATCAAAACGCCGAGCGAATGAACCTTGAGTTTGATGATCCTTGTTACTACGCCGCTATTGCGATGAACCCAGAGCCAAGTGTAACCCATGCACGCATTTACTATTCAAGCTTAACAACGCCAGGCTCGCTCTATAATGTTGATTTAACCACAGGCGAAAAAACCTTACTTAAACAACAAAAAGTACTCGGTGGTTTTAACGCAGAAGACTACCAGTCAGAGCGACTTATGATAAGTGCCCGTGATGGAGTAAAAGTACCCGTGTCGTTGGTATATCGTAAAGATAGCTTCAAAAAAGATGGCTCAAATCCGTTGTTTCAATATGGTTATGGCGCGTATGGGATCACCATAGATCCTAGTTTTTCGAGTACGTCACTGAGTTTACTCGACCGTGGTTTTGTCTATGCGATTGCGCATGTGCGTGGAAGCGAAATGCTAGGACGTTCATGGTACGAACATGGTAAAAAACAGCATAAACAAAATAGCTTTAATGACTTTATAGATGTAACCAAAGCGCTCACAGAGCAAGGATACGGCAACAAAAGTAAAGTGTTTGCCTCTGGTGGCAGTGCTGGGGGGTTATTAATTGGAGCTGTGGTAAATCAAGCGCCTGAGCTTTACTGTGGAGTGGGCTGCCATGTGCCATTTTTAGATGTGCTCACCACAATGTTAGATGAAAGCATTCCGCTTACAACAAATGAGTATGATGAATGGGGTAACCCAAATGACCCCCATTTTTACGACATTATTGAAGCGTATTCACCGTACGACAATATTAGTGCGCAACACTACCCCAATATACTGGTGACAACCGGTTTGCACGACTCACAAGTACAGTATTGGGAACCAATGAAATGGGTGGCTAAAATGCGTGAATATAAAACCGATGATAATATTTTAGTGTTTAAAACCGACATGGATGCAGGGCATGGAGGGGCATCGGGTCGCTTTAAGAGCTTAGAGGAAAAAGCGCTAGAAATGGCCTTTTTTATCGCTTTGTCATAGCCCGTAAATGATTGTTACAAAAAAGCCTCAGTAATAACTGAGGCTTTCTATTTTTTAAAATAACTTAATCTAGGTAGGCTTTTAACATCCACACTAGTTTTTCTTGCTCTTTAATGTAGTCACTCATTAATGACGCGGTACCTTCATCATCAGCTTCAGCGGCTTGTGCAAGAATATCGCGCTGCATTTTAATTAAGCTGCTGTATCCGGCAAGTAAGTTCTCTACTGCGGTTACGCCGTCGCTGATCCCTTTTGCTTCTTTAATTTCACTTACTTCTAAGTAATCTGAAAACGCATGTAGCGGTGCACCATCAAGCGTTAAAATACGTTCTGCGATTTCATCTACTTTTAACAGTAGTAAGTTATAAATTTCTTCAAACTTTAAATGTAATTCAAAAAAGTTTCGGCCTTTAATATTCCAGTGAAAACCGCGCGCATTCATATATTGAATTTGATAGCTGCTTAAAAGCGTATTCAGTGACTTAATAATATCTTCACTTTTTGTACTGTTTAAACCAATTGCATTTACTTGCGACATACATTGCTCCTTAAAGAACCGTTTTATGAATTTGTTTACACCTTGCTCAATACAGTCAGTATTACCTAAGATGGTGTATTAATAAAATCGTTTATACATATTGGTGTCATAGCTAAAAGCTATCACCGTAGCTCGACTTTTTAAATAAGTTAGCTAACGCTGTTCAATAGATATGGGTTGTGTTTATAAAAATACTACCTTGAGCAGCGAAATTGTTTATTTTGTGAGTACAAAATATGATCTAAAACAAGCTTTTGACAGGCGCAGCGCACACTTATTTTATTTATTGATGTAGGTCAAAAAACGCTCATAAGTAAAGCGCATAATCACTATAACCCAACTTGATAGAGATCACTTTATTGAGTTAAGGGGCTACTTGATTAGATGCGGAGAGAAATTATGGAAGCTAAAACACGTAAAGAAAATAAAGCTGAACTCATCGTTATTGGTATTGCTTTGCTAGGGTTTGTATTAGGGTTAGTTGCGCACTTAGCGGGTGCAAGTTTTGCAAACTCTGATGCCCTTGGCTATATTGCTGCACCAATGCCCTTAGTGCTAGGTATTATATTTTTGATCAGCTACAAAGTGGCGGCTGCAGCCGAGGACTAAATGTCCTCATTCAAGCGCTCAAGAATATAATTAACGACTTGGCGTGAGTAAATCATACTGGTATGGCTTAAGTGAAATACCTTATGTTCGGCCATACCCTTTAGCTTGGTTTCATCTAATAATACGGTGCCATCAGAGCGGCTGCCTTTTACAATGAGTGGCATTAAGCCAATCGGTAAGTCGCCGGCAATGCTATATAGCTTGGCTTTAAAAGGCCAATCACCATTCTTAGAGAGTAAAAACTCAACGCTATTTTTTAATAATAGCTCGAACCCTTTTTGCTGCATTTTTTCAGCAATATGGCTGCCAGTATGTGGCGTTCCTAAGGTGATTACCTTTTCAACATGATGACTTGGCGCTGAGTTTGCCTCTAAATAGGCGCGAGCAACTAAGCCCCCCATAGAGTGACACACTAAAGCAGAAGGCTCGTTGCCAATAAATTCATCTATTTGCGAAAAAATAGCATCCCGATTAGGGTCACGCGTATTGTAGGTAAGGTTTAAAACTTTCACCCCCGACTCCTCCAAGCGTGAGCACAACGGGCGCATAACCAAGCCAGACATATATAAGCCATGTAAAACAATAACGTGTTTAACTTTCATACGCCCCCTAATACCAATTTTATTAAAAACATGATCATTCTAGCGTATTAAATAATCCGCTACCTACGTTAAAAATTATTTATATAGAACAACTATATGTCACAATTTTCGCCTTGTTACCGACTTATTTACTTGTCGCTATAATAGATAACTAATTTAATGCAATTGGTATAACCTATTCTAGTTACATTAATTGCTGAGGTTTTATCTCAATGTTAGTGGTGTCGGTATTAACCCAAACTTCACCATCTTGAATGGTAATAGCCAATTTAATATTACGATCAACCAACGCAGCTAATAACTGAGTAGCAGCATAATCAAGGCTAAAAATGCTTAAGTTTTTAAACTCGTACAATTTAGGCTGATGCTTTTGCCACCAAATAGCTTGGTTATTCTCGCCATAGGTATATAAAATTACTTTTTTAGCTTTATTACAGGCTTTTTTAAGGCGCTTTTCATCTGGTAACCCCAGCTCAATCCACAGCTCTATTTCTTCACTGTAATTGACATGCCAAAGCTCCGGCTCATCATCAGCGCTTAACCCTTTGGTAAACTCTAAACCATCACAGCTATTAAGTGCAAAAGCGAGTAAGCGGATCATCAACCGCTGATCTGTTTCTGATGGGTGTTGTGCCAAGGTTAAATTAAAATCTTGGTATACGTGACGGTCCATATCGCTAAGCGATAACTGCGCCTTCATGATGGTAGATTTGAGAGCCATAGTGTCTTATATGAAAAAATTTGCGTCAGTATAGCGCAATAATACCCAAACCACCTCAAGATACAGCGCTCAGCGTTTATGAAACGCCCAAGGGTTGGTTTCAAAGCGATTGATACTGCGTTATTGATTTTAACAATAGAACCACTATTATTTTCAATCAATGCCTTGGCTAAATCGCTTTTAATTCCAACTGAGACTCAGGTCTTAAGGTGGTTTGGGTATAGAGACTTGCCAGTTAAAATTATATACTCTGTAAAGTTAGGTGCTAATAACGAACCTGAGAAATTCCACGCGTTTAATCAAATTAAAAGAAGTTATTCAAAAAACATCACTTGGCCATTCAAGTATTTATAAGTTTATTTCTGAAGGCACATTCCCAAAGCAAGTATCGCTTGGTGCTAAATCTGTAGCCTGGTTAGAGTCAGAGGTTGATGATTGGATAATGGAGAGATTAGGGGAAAGAGATAACTAAACCCAGAACTGTCTTATAAGCTGGGAAGTCCAATCTATATAAAAGAAAATAACATAAAGCTCGGGCTTAATACCCGAGCCTTTATACCGCACTTGCCAATAGCGTTAATAAAAGTGTTTTACAGTATTAAATTGACCATTCCGCAATTTTCTCATACTCTACTTTTGTTCACAGTCAGAGATAAATCAATGAGTGACGAAATACTAACAATCCAAGAGCTTGCGGTTTATTTAAAGCTTAATGAAAAAACAGCTTATCGATTAGCGGGTGAAGGAAAACTGCCTGGCTTTAAAGTAGGTGGCTCATGGCGTTTTAAGCGTGAAGATATAGAAGCCTGGATAGAAAAACAAAAGGATAACGGGTGATCCTAAATTACCAAGAGTTTATGCGGCCCTTTCTTCAGAACGCGTATAAAGCTCATAACAACGGGCAAGTTAATGAACTTAAATTACGTAATGTTATTAACCAGCTCGCTGAGCAGTTTAACTTAACAGATGAAGTGCACACCGAAACACAGCCAGGTGGTAAGCAGTCTGTATTAGAGAACCTGTTGGCTCAGCTGATATACGAGACTTCTTTGGCGCTCTTAACCTTAAAAAAGCGCAAAAAGGAATATTTATTACCATCTCAGACTTTACCCCATCAGCCATGCAAACAGTTAAAGACCTAGGTATGCGTATAGCCCTCATAAATGATAAAAAATTAGCAAAACTCATGCTGCGTTACAACATTGGCAGCAGAGACGAGCAGGTATTACACCTGAAAAAAATAGACGAAGAATTTTTCGAAGCGTAAGCAACATTACCTGTTTGCGTTTTACTTAAGTATTAGGAAATAGTTTTATTTATGAATAAGCAACAACTGGCAGCTAAAATTTGGGAATCAGCCAACCAAATGCGTTCGAAAATTGAAGCGAACGACTACAAAGACTTTATTTTAGGTTTTATATTTTACAAGTACGTAAGTGATAAATTAGTTAGCTTTGTTAAAGAGCAAGGCATGACCGAAGATGAAATTAAAGCCCTTGGCGAAGACGACCCTGACACCTTAGAATATGTGCAAAGCAACTTAGGCTACTTTATATCGTACAATAACTTGTTTTCTACCTGGGTTGATCCTAAGTCAGACTTTGATGAGTCTAACGTGCGTGATGCACTTTCTGCTTTTAGCCGTCTTATTCACCCTAATCATAAAAAACTATTTGAAGGTATTTTCACCACACTTGAAACAGGTTTAAGCAAGCTAGGTGAAAGTGCGCCTAAACGTACTAAAGCGATAAGTGATTTACTACACTTAATTAAAAGCATCCCTATGGGCGGTAATGTTGGTTACGATGTACTGGGTTACATATACGAATACTTAATTGAAAAGTTTGCCGCCAATGCTGGTAAAAAAGCCGGTGAGTTTTACACGCCTCATGAAGTGTCACTACTCATGTCAGAAATCACAGCACATGAACTAAAAAATAAAGATAAAATTAAGATTTACGATCCAACCAGTGGCTCAGGTTCATTACTAATAAATATTGGTACTTCAGTTGCTAAATACGCAAAAAATAAAGACAATATTAAATACTACGCTCAAGAGCTAAAAGAAAGCACCTACAACTTAACCCGTATGAACCTGATCATGCGCGGTATTCTGCCCGACAACATTACTACCCGTAATGGCGATAC
Organism: Pseudoalteromonas sp. G5_S1_54_S4; assembly: GCF_054968565.1. NCBI lineage: Bacteria > Pseudomonadati > Pseudomonadota > Gammaproteobacteria > Alteromonadales > Pseudoalteromonadaceae > Pseudoalteromonas > Pseudoalteromonas sp. G5_S1_54_S4. The sequence continues at coordinate 58,677 of NZ_JBQKUL010000013.1, forward strand.
CTTAGAAGACGATTGGCCATACTTTGATGAAAGTGATCCGCTTGCTACATACGAACCATTATACGTAGATGCAGTTGTTTCAAACCCGCCTTACTCACAAGCCTGGGACCCTAGCTTTAAAGACAGCGACCCTCGCTATTCGCGTTTTGGCCTTGCGCCAAAAACTAAAGCTGATTTTGCTTTTTTACTGCACGACCTTTATCACTTGAAGCCCGATGGCGTAATGACCATTGTGCTACCACATGGCGTATTATTCCGTGGTGGCGAAGAAGGCAAAATACGTAAACAACTAATCGAAAATAACCACATTGACGCGATTATCGGTTTACCGGCTAACATCTTTTTTGGTACAGGTATTCCAACCGTTATTATTGTGCTTAAACAAAAACGACAAAATACCGATGTGCTAGTGGTTGATGCCTCTAAACACTTTTATAAAGAAGGTAAAAACAACAAGCTACAAGCAAGTGATATAAAACGAGTGACTGATTCAGTTATTAACCGTGAAAGTATCGATAAGTTTTCAAAAGTAGTAAGCAAGCAAACCCTGCGCGAAAATGGCTACAACTTAAATATTCCCCGTTACGTTGATTCTTCAGCTGCCGCAGAGAGTTGGGATCTACACGCCACTATGCTTGGTGGTATCCCTAATAGTGAAATTGCCGAGCTGCAAACTTACTGGCAAGCTTTACCGCAACTGCACTCTGCATTGTTTACCCCTAAGTCAGCCGCCTATAGCGAACTTGCTGTTGCTAAAGAAAACGTGAACGCCACCATTAGTGAACACCCACAAGTGCGTGAATTTATCACTACCTATAATCAAGCATTTAATGGTTACGATGACTATTTACACACCACACTTATTAAAAAGTGGGAAACGGTTAATCTCAATCAAATAGAGGCTTCACTCAGTGAAGAGCTTTTTAAGCGCTTGGCGCCTATTAAACTTATTGATAAATACCTAGCCTATCAACACCAAAATAACCAATGGCAAACTATTAGTGCTGATTTAGAAATGATGCAGACCGAAGGCTTTGCTGCTGCTAAACAGGTAGTGGCTAATATGGTTATTAAAAAACAAAAAGGCAAAGATGTTGAGGTGCAAGATGCTAATACGCCTTGGAAAGGTCATATACTGCCGTTTGATTTAGTACAACAAACGCACCTAAGTGACGATTTACAAGCTTTGGCAGAACAAGAGACTCGCCTTGCAGAAATCTCAAGCCAACTTGAAGAAGTTTTAGAATCCCTAAGTGAAGAAGATAAAGAGCAAACTACAGTAAAAGAAGGCAAAGACGGCTTTGTTAATGCTGAAGTGGGCAAAGCCGCTAAAGCCTTCTTGAAAGAGCAAAAAGACAGCAAAGTTAAATTTGAGCAGGAAAGCTACGAAGCAAAAATCATCAAGGCTAATGAGCTAATCGACGAAGAAAAAGCACTTAAAAAAGCAGTTAAAGAAGCCGCTATTGCACTGCACCTCTTAACCAAAACAACGATTGAGAGTTTATCAGACGAGCAAGTAAACGAGCTGCTTCACCTAAAGTGGATTACTCCATTAAGTAATAAGCTCGCCGCCATGCCAAGCGCCGTAATTACCCAACTAACAGGCCAAGTGCAAGCCCTTGCTAATAAATATGCGGTTACTTATTCGCAGGTAGCCAGTGAAATAAAAACCACCGAACAAGAATTAGCCGAGATAATGGGTGACTTAACGGGTAATGAGTTTGATATGCAAGGCTTAAATGAGCTAACAAACTTATTGAAGGGCGAATAAGATGAGCGAAAATAAGAAGATTCCTGAGATCCGGTTTAAGGGGGTTAGTGGGGAATGGGATCATAAAAAATTGCAAGACCTAACTGAGACGGGGTTTAGCAATGGTGTCTTCAACGACCCACAGAAAGTGGGAAAAGGATACCGCCTAATTAATGTTAAAGATATGTATTCCGGTGATTCAATTCATATTGAAAACCTTTCACTTTTGGATCTTGACGAAAAAGAATTCAAGAATAACAAAGTCGAATATGGCGATATTTTCTTTACTAGATCTTCTTTAGTTAAAGAAGGAATTGCATATTCAAATGTTAATTTAAGTGACCGAAATGACATTACATTTGATGGTCATTTAATTAGAATGCAGCCTTGTAAGGCTACTACTAATCCTGTTTTTTTAGCATGTTTGTTTAAAACACCATCTGCACGTGAACAATTTATTCTTGGTGGTAAAACTACAACTATGACCACGATAGGGCAAAGTGACATAGCTACAGTTGCGTTATCATTACCTTGCAAACAAGAACAAACAAAAATAGGCACTATTTTTCAAAATCTCAATACCCTAATCAATCAACACCAACAAAAGCATGACAAGCTCAGCAACATTAAAAAAGCTATGCTGGCAAAAATGTTCCCTAAACAAGGTGAAACTATCCCAGAAATCCGCTTCAAAGGATTTAATGTGGATTGGGAGGAGTCTAACCTAGAAAAATGCACGGCTCTACTAACGGGCAACCCTTTTAATAGTAAAGAATTCACTTCTGAAGGTTACTTTTTAGTGAGAGGTATGAATGTTAAAAGAGGGTATTTGGACTCGTCACCAGAAATTTCTGAGTTTTGGCCATCATCTAAAGGTTTGGAGCGTTACATTCTTGAGCCAGAAGATATTGTGATTCAAATGGATGGCGCACTAATTGGGAAAAGTTACGCTAAAATAAATTCAAGAAATTTGCCAGCTATTTTGGTTCAACGTGTTACGCGTGTTAGGTGTAGTGAAGTAAACCCTGAGTTTATTTATCAATACATACAAAGAGACTTCTTAACTCACATTTCTGGTATTAAGACTGAAACAGCGGTACCGCATCTGAGTTTACATGATATTCGTGCTTTCTCGGTTTTTTTACCTGAAAGAGCAGAGCAAAATGCTATCGGTGACTACTTCCAAAATCTTGATGCATTGATCAATCAACATCAACAACAAATCACTAAGCTAAACCACGTCAAGCAGGCCTGCTTGGGTAAAATGTTTGTATAACAAGGACGAGAGCAGAAAAGCAATGACTACGTTTAAAACTGAAGCACAATTTGAGCAGGCTTTTATTGAAGTACTTACCCATAAAGGCTGGGAAGCTGAAATATTAAAAAACAAAACCGAAGCTGATTTACTGCAAAATTGGGCAAATATTTTATTTGAAAACAACCGCCAACAAGACCGCTTAAACGATATACCACTAACTACAACTGAGATGCAGCAGATTATTGAGCAGATAAAAGAGCTTAAAACTCCGCTAAAGCTGAATGGTTTAATTAATGGTAAAACGGTAGCAATTAAGCGTGATAACCCCGCACACCCTGAGCGCTTGGGTAAAGAGGTTAGCTTAAAAATATATGACCGCCAAGAAATAGCCGCAGGCCAAAGCCGTTACCAAATTGTACAACAGCCACAGTTTGAACGGGGCAGTCCTTTGCGTAACGACAGGCGCGGCGATGTGCTGTTATTAATTAATGGTATGCCCGTTATTCACGTGGAACTTAAACGAAGTGGAGTACCGGTAAGCCAAGCTGTAAATCAAATTGAAAAATACAGTAAAGAAGGCATTTTTAGTGGGCTGTTTTCGCTTATTCAAGTGTTTGTAGCTATGGAGCCGAACGAAACAAAATATTTTGCCAACCCAGGCTTAGATGGCAAGTTTAACCCAGATTACCAATTTAACTGGGCCGACTTTATGAATGAGCCCAAAAATTACTGGAAAGATATAGCGTCTGACTTACTGTCTATCCCTATGGCGCACCAGTTGATTGGTTTTTATACCGTGGCCGACGATACCGACGGTGTGCTTAAAGTAATGCGCAGTTATCAATATTACGCCGCTAATGCGATATCCGATAAAGTAGCTAAAACTAATTGGAAGCAAATAAACTCGAATACCGAGCGCCTAGGGGGCTATATATGGCATACCACTGGCTCTGGTAAAACCATGACCAGCTTTAAGTCTGCACAGTTAATTTCGCAATCTAAAGATGCCGACAAAGTTATATTTTTAATGGACAGAATTGAGTTAGGGACTCAATCACTCGCAGAGTACCGTAACTTTGCTGGCGACGGGGAAGACGTGCAAGCAACAGAGAATACAGATGTATTAATCTCTAAGTTAAAAAGTACAGATCCGGCAGAAACATTAATAGTTAGCTCTATTCAAAAAATGAGTAACGTATTTGAAGCGGTTGATGATGAAGGCACAGCGACTAACTCTGCCGATATTGAAATAATACAAGCTAAACGTTTAGTGTTTATTATTGATGAAGCACATCGCTCAACCTTCGGTGATATGTTGATTACCATTAAGCGTACTTTTCCTAGCGCATTGTTTTTTGGTTTTACGGGTACACCCATTCAAGAAGAGAATGAAAAAAGCGGCAACACCACCAGCACCGTATTTGGTAACGAATTACATCGCTACAGTATTGCTGATGGAATACGCGATGGCAACGTACTAGGCTTTGATCCTTATAAAGTATCAACCTTTAAAGATAGCGACTTAAAAAAAGAGGTGGCTTTAGCCCAAGCAAAAGCTGACTCGGTGGCTGATGCTATGAGTAGCCCCGCTAAAAAGAAAAAGTTTAACCACTTTATAAATGATGTGCCTATGGCAGGCAAAAAAGATGCAACGGGTAAATACCATAAAGGCATTGAAGACTATGTGCCTAAAGACCAATACTTAACAGATGCCCACCAAGAAAAAGTAGTAAGCGACATTTTAGATAAATGGGATGTGCTAAGCCAGGCTAATAAATTTCATGCCATTTTAGCTACTAACAGTATTGCTGAAGCCATTGACTACTACCGCCGGTTAAAAGCGGCCAAACCTTTACTTAAAATATCAGCCTTGTTTGACCCTAATATTGATAATGACGGTAGCGGCGATCGAGGCCCCACTTTTAAAGGTGATGGCTTAGACGAGATTATGGCTGATTATAATGCACGTTATGGACAAGACTTTGATTTTGCAAAACATGGTAAGTTTAAAAAAGATTTAGCCGCACGTCTTGCCCATAAAAAGCCCTATGAGCGCATACACACAGAGCCAGAAAAACAGTTAGATTTACTAATAGTAGTAGACCAAATGCTAACAGGCTTTGATTCTAAGTGGCTTAACACGCTGTACCTTGATAAGGTAATTAAATACCAAAATATCATTCAAGCCTTCTCTCGCACTAACCGCTTATTTGGACCAGATAAACCACACGGTATTATTCGTTACTACCGTTATCCTCACACCATGGAACAGCACATTAACGATGCAGTTAAACTCTATTCAGGAGATCGCCCTATAGGCTTATTTGTTGATCGCTTAGAAAGCAACCTTGAAGCTATGAACACAATAGCAGCAGATATAACAGAGCTATTTGCAAGTGCTGGCGTTGAAAGTTTTGAAAAGCTACCCGAAGATCTTGAAGCCTGCGCTAAGTTTGCAGATTTATTTAAAACCTTTAACCAGCACTTAGAGGCAGCAAAAGTGCAGGGCTTTCAATGGCGTGATTTTAGTGTGGGCATTGCTGAACAGAGTGCTAAGTATTCGGTTGACTCTGTTGTTAGCGATGAGGCTGAGTTAACTATAGACGAGCAAACCTACCTGAGCTTAGTGCTACGTTATAAAGAGCTTGCTCGTTCAGGTGATGGCGGCGGTGCTGGTGGCGGTGAAGTACCTTTTGATATTAGCGGTTATTTGACTGAAATTGATACCGATAAAATCGACACCGACTATATGAACAGTCGCTTTGATAAATATTTAAAAGAACTGAATCAGGGCCAGGATAAGGCAAGTGTTGAGCTTACACTCAACGAACTACATAAGTCGTTTTCATCGCTCACGCAAACCGAACAAAAGTATGCTAAGTTGTTTTTGCATGATTTACAGCGCGGTGATGCTAAGTTAGTAGATGGTCATAGCTTTAGAGATTACATAAACGATTATCAAAACAACGTAGAAAACGCCAAAATTAATGCTTTGGTTGATGCTTTAGGTGTTGATAAATCGCTTTTAATTGAGCTAATGGGCAGTGTAATTAATGAGAAAAACATAAACCAATTTGGCCGATTTGATAACCTAAAAGCGACAGTTGATATAGATAAAGCTAAAGCATACTTTGAGAATATAGAAGGTAGTGCTATTCCTCCTTTTAAATTAAGAATAAAGGTAGATAAGCACCTGCAAGGCTTTATTTTAGAAGATTAAGCTTTAATGAATAGCCAAAGGGTGAGAGGCTTCAAAGCGCTAAAATGCCCATCGGTACAGCGTGGAATACAGTTATGAGTAAACAGAAAATAATAATACCTACTGTGAAATTTGATACCAATGGATTTAATCAAATTTTGAAAGTAATATCTATTATCACATCAAACCCTAAAAAGAGTTTTGATTTTGATTTTAGTAAGTGTTCTAGGTTAGACCATCATGGTGTAGTGCTGTTAGGTGGAATATCCCGTTATGTTAATTTCCAAAACTCTAAGCTAGCTAGAACTCTTATAAGAGCATTCAATGGAGAGCCTTTTGCTACAGCTGGTGTCATGTTTGATGTGAATTCAATGAGTGAATTAATACGAAAAAACTTAATAGAGAATAACTTTTTGAGCCATTTTACCCAAAGTGGTTTTAGTGGTTATGCTCAAGGTGATTATATTGGCTATAGAGAGCACACGACAAAGCTTGATGAAGATAATATAGCTGAGCACCTGAATGACCAATGGTTATCTGATGATAAAGTAAAGCTTAGTGGTGCATTAAAGCCAGAAATAGTCAGTCGAATTTTTGAAATATTTATGAATGCATACGGGCACGGGACTTCTATTCAAGCTTTAAGTCAGCTCGGGGTGTATAGTTGTGGTCAATATGATCGCAAAGAAAATACGTTAAGCTTGAGTGTATTAGATTTTGGTCCTGGTATAGTAAATAACGTAATGGAATATAATCAAGATATAGAGACTCCCTCTGATGCATTAGAATGGGCTTTAACTAGAGGGAACTCTACTGAGACCGATAGTATTAAAAAGGGAATGGCAAGAGGTTTAGGTTTTGATTTATTAAGTGACTTTGTGAAACTAAACAATGGTGAAATTAGGGTTTACAGCAATAAAGTTTCAGCCAAAATAATCGATGGTAGTGACTTTACTATTAGTGAATCTGAGTATGACTTACCTGGCACTTTAGTAAGCATTAAAATAAATTGCGATAATAAATACTATCACTTTAAATCTGAAAATACTCAACAGACTAAGTATTTCTAGGAGGCGGTAATGTTAAAAGTAAAAGTTTTTGAGCTAGTCGGTAAAAATGCTATTTCGATGCAAAGTGGCTCGAAATTAAATAAAGTAATTTCGGAACCACTTTTAAATAATGAAAATGTTGAGATTGATTTTCAAGGTGTTGCACTATATGCATCCCCCTTTTTTAACGCTGCCGTCGGTGTTTTATTAAGAGAAATTTCAATTGATGATTTAATGAAGAGTATGAAGATAGTAAATTGCAATGATATTGGTATTAGTTTGTTAAATACAGTTATTCAAAATGCAATTAATTATTATGGTGGAGAAAGTAAAGTTACTCAAGCGCTCGATAAGCATGAAGATTAACGATGACGGAAATTAACAATTTAAAAAAGGTTACACCTCACCGCTCTGATAAATATTTTATTGACACTAATGTATGGTTTTGGGTTACATATGCGGCATCGAATGAGATAGAAACACCAAATGCCCCTTTGAGATATCAACTTCAAGAGTATCCAGCATTTATTGAAAAAATATTAGACGAGGGGGCCTGTATCTACCATAGCCCGTTAACTTTATCTGAGTTAACCAATATTGTCGAAAAAACTGAATATGATATTTATAAAGAGGATACAGGTGAAGAACTAACTAGAAAACAGTTTCGCATGTTGCCAGAACTGCGTGCCCGAGTAATGGGCGAAGTATCAAATGCTTGGAAGCAGATTACTCAGATGTCTGAGTCGTTAGATATCAATATTGACGCAAATATATCGAATAAAGCATTAGATGCCCTAAATAAGCATTGTTTGGATGCTTATGATGCGTTTTACATTGAATCTATGGCAGTTAACCAAATCACTAAAATAGTCACCGATGATAGTGACTTTAATGGTCTAGATCTTTCTCTTTACACAGCGAATAATCGTTTAGTTAGACAATAACATCTCTGAGAGGTACGTATTTAGCTTGTGCGTATTGTACTGGGTTTCTAAGTCGAACTTTTGTTAACATTCAAATTTTTTTACTTTCGCGACAACAATTTTATCATGATGATTCACGATTAAATGCAGCTTGAAACCATAAATCAAGCCTATTATTTCATTGACACGCAGGGCTATTCCATCAAAGGTTTTGCGTCTAAGAGTACGAATTTTATGGGCATACCTAATACATATGGAGTCAATGAATTCAATACTTTTAGGCTTTCATTTAAGCGAAGTAAAATAGGCACACATAGGCATAAGTACTCGCATATGAAAACTAATAACAATATTCATAACTTTACTGGTCCTTATATGCCCTGCTGCTGACGTTTTAGGGTGTCATCATCGATTAATTGTTTTCCCCACTAGGGTATAAATACGTTAAAAAATCACCGATACCGCAAAACAATTCAACTAATTCAATTATGTCTGTCTCTTTTTTATACAGTCGTTCTTGATCGAAAAATCGGTTGTAAGAACAGGCATTTAGTTCAATTTATAAAATGAGACTTAGACTGGTTGAGGAAAGTCTAAAAATATAAGGCCAAGCTAGAATCTCGGCCTAAATACTAGATTATTATATTAACCGTGTATTTTTTAGGTGCAACCTAAAAAGAAACTGCCACACCTACACTAATAGCTTCATTTTTTATTGTTCCACCTTGATGGTTTTCTGCTTCCATTGAAGACAATTCACCTGAAAGAGTAAATATTTCCCACAATGTATGGTAGATTCCAATGCTGGCTTTTGTTTGTTGCTTGACCTGAATTAACGTGTCCACGCCAGCAAGATCTACCTTTGAAATACCATAATTGAAGCCTAACTTCGTTTCACCAAGTTTGTGAGTTATTTGCGTAAACCAACCTGAACTATCTCTTGGGATGCCAGTAACGTCGGCCGAATCGATTAGTAAACCATAGTAACCTAGTCCGGAAGCATCAAAAGCTGAGACTGCCAAACGGGTGTCGTCGAATTGTAATGCGGCTGTCAGATCTATTCCGCGAGCAGAATAATCATTATTGACCGTATCTACAGTTTGGTTATAAAAGGAGCTGGAAATATAGCCATTGGAGAACTTGTACTTTAAACGACCATGTACGCCAGGTCTTTTAGAGCCTGAGTCTCCGACGTAACCATTACCGCCAAAGCTCACTGAATCAAGCGCTTGAAATACACCTATGTCTGCATGAATCCCGTTATTAAAAGATTTGCTATAAGTTATTTGTGACAAGCGATCACTAAAGATATAGCCGTAACCCGCAGCACCTAGACTAGTATTTAATGGACTTCTAATTGAAGCTGTTGCTCCAACACCTCCAAGAGCCATGTCTTCAAGAACAACATCTAGACCAAATATTCCATAGTCACGACCAGCTTTTAAAATACCAAATTCATTATTACCTACTGTGAAGAATGCTCTATACGCTCTGTTGTCGCCATTACCATTAAATGCACTGTTATCAGTGGTACCAGGTTCAATGGCAAGAACAGCATTAATATCGAAGCCATTGCGTCGAGTAGCCGCTGAAAACTGAAAGCTGGCAGGGCTATATCCATTAGAAACCGAGGTTGCATCATCACCAGAACATAGCAAGGCATTTCCAGCAACGCTATCTCCTGAATCATCGCAACTTACATATACCGCGTGAGTGTTTACTGTCCCGTGAAAGTTAAAATCCCAAGCTTGATCAGTTTGCGCATGACTTTGGGCGCTAAGCAGCCCTGATGCTAGCAAAGTTACATAACCTGTTGTTTTTATTAATTGCATTTACTTGTCCTTATAAATTTTATTTTAGTGACATATCTCTATTAGAGACAGAATAGATAGCACTAACTATGCCAACAGGTGATAAATGTTAATGCTTTGTTTTTAATGGGAATTTCATGGTGTTTAATTTGTATTTTTGATGAAATAAATCATCATTTTTGTATTTTTGATGAATTTAAGCATCGATCTTTATGCTGATTTTATTGATCAAAATTTAATTTTTGGTAATTTATCAAGTACTTGTGTGAAATTTAAAGATTGGTACGTAGATTGCTAATGTTAATAACTATTAAAAAATGTTTATATTAAGGTAAATGGATGAGTCTCGAAAATGTTCAAATCTTCAAAACTGCTCGTCGATTGTTAACAGGCGAAAATGCGAGTTATTTATTACCTAAAGAAATGCTTAGTTTGAAAATTAAGCGTCCTTTGATTGTGACCGACCGAGGCGTCTTGAAAGCAGGGATTATCGAACCAATTATGACTTTGCTCAATGAGAATGGCATTGCAGATATTTTCACTTATAGCGATATTTCGGCAGAACCTGAAACTCATATTGTGCAAGCATGTTGTAATGTCTTTGATCAGAACCTATGCGATGGGGTGATCGCAATTGGTGGCGGAAGCGCTATGGACACCGCGAAAGCAGTGGCTGTATTCAGTGGTGAAACCAAACCGTTGACGGAGTTATTTGGTGAAGATAATGTTGCGGTGCGAACGATACCGCTAATATGCATGCCAACTACAGCAGGTACGGGTTCTGAAGTCACCAACATATCCATTCTGTTAGATGTTCAAGCGGAGCTCAAAAAGGGAATCGTTAGCAATGAACTACTGCCAGATGTTGCAATTGTAGCGCCTGAACTAACGTTGAGTTGCCCCGCATCAGTAACCGCAGCAAGCGGAGTTGACGCTTTAGTTCATGCAGTTGAAAGCTATCTCTCTAATTTCTCCTCTGAGATTACACGGTCAATATCTATCGGTGCAATTCCAATGATTATTGAGGCCTTACCTATTGCTTATAAAGACCCTGCCAACATTCAGGCGCGTGAACAAATGGCTACTGCTAGTCTGATGGCTGGCCTAGCTTTTGGTAATGCAGGAGTTGGTGCGGTGCATGCCCTTGCGTACCCTATAGGGGGACGGTTTCATTTATCGCACGGAATTAGTAATGCCCTCATGTTCTCTCATGTTATGAGATGGAATTATTCGGCTTGTCCAGAGAAGTTTAGAGACATCGCTATAGCAATGGGCGCGAATAACGCGATTAGTTTGGTAGACTCTGGAGCCTATGTTGTCGAAAAAATTGAATCTTTATGTGAAATCGTAGGCATTCCGAGAAGACTTCGTGATTACGGAATTAAACAAGAGGACATAAGTGAATTGGCCAATGCCGCTAGCGGTGTTACGCGTTTGTTACGCAATAATCCACGAGAGCTCAGTGTTCAAGATATTGAAGCCATTTATACAGAAGCTTTTTAAGGGGTAAGTTATGTCATTATGGAAGAAGCGAGTCGCAGGGGATGAAGCACCATTTTTCCCACTAGGTCCTTTTAAAGTCCGTTTACCATTTATTCATTATCGCTTTGAATGGCCAGATTATCTGCAAGGGCTACTTATGTGCGCTGTCGATTTAGCCGCTATCTCACTAATGACTGAATTGCTCGGTATGCCATTCGAGGCTGCACTTGCAATTGTTATGATTAATGGCTTTTTCTATTTGTTACATCATTTATTGGGAGACCCCGTCGTGCCTGGCTGGATCACACCAGCAATCCCTCTTTTAATGATCTATGTGTCGACATTTCCGGAAGGCGAAGCGCGGGTCCATGCTTTGATTGCGTTCCAGATGATGCTCGGTTTATTCGCAATGCTACTAGGTGCATCTGGAGCGGCAAAACGCGTTGTTCATATTATACCAAGTGCAATTAAAGCAGGTGTAATTATGGGCGCAGGCCTTGCTGCTGTTGCTGTTGTATTCAAAGAGGGCGGGCGATTTGAAACTTACCCATTCACGATCACTATTGCGGTAGGCATCGCCTTTTATCTTATTTTCTCTAAGCACTTTGCTAGGTTGAAACAACACCATTGGAGCTTTCGCTTTCTTGGCAACCTTGGCGTGTTCCCAATCATCGCTCTGGCCATCATTGTTGCCCCCATACTCTCTGAAGCGCCATGGCCTGACATTGAGTGGGGAATTACAAAACCCGATTTTGTCACGATGTTTACCGAATATACGGTATTTGGTGTGGGCTTTCCGCCAATAATAATGTTTCTAACTGCAATTCCAACGGTTCTCGCTGCTTACATTGTGTTGTTTGGTGATGTATTGCAAAGTAAATCAATCTTAGAAGAGGCGGATGAAGCTCGCCAAGATGAAAAAATTGATTACGACCCTGATCGCGCTCATATGATTTTTGGCGCTCGTAACCTTGGGATGAGTATTTTAGGTCCTGATGTTGCGATGTGCGGCCCTTTATGGGCAGCCATGCACGTGGTTATCGTGGAAAGGTATAAACAAGGTAAAAAGGCGATGGATTCTGTTTTTGGAGGCGCGGGCTCATTCCGTTGGGGAACCAATACGGGCCTTTTACTATTACCAGTGGTCAGTTTAGTGCAACCAATTTTAGGTATCGCGTTGGCATTAACATTGTTAATCCAAGGTTATGTGAGTGTTCGAATTGGCATACAAGAAGCGCGTTGTGACAGTGATCTAGGGATCGCCGGGGTGATAGCTGCAATCCTTGTAATTAAAGGTGCTACTTGGGCATTTGCCGCCGGAATACTACTTTGTTTTTTAATTTACGGCTGGCGTTTACGTGAAGGAAAAGGCGATAAAGATAGGAACAAAAGCAATGTTTCTTGATGAAAACTTGCAGCGAGTGATAGACGCCATGAGTGATGGTGTTTATATCACCGATGGCTTCGGCGTCACTGTTACTATTAATAAAGCGTATGAGCGCATTACAGGACTTAACAAGCGCAACCTCATTGGCAAGCACATGTCCGAAATTGTCAAAGCGGGTTTCATTTCTCGCTCGGTCTCGCTTGAAGTGCTGAAAGAACTTGGCGCTGTGACCATTGTTCAAACTATTGGCAATGACCACAAGATCTTTGTTTCGGGCACACCAATGTTTGATGCACAAGGTCGAATTGAATATGTCGTTACTACAGTCAGAGATATCACTGAACTCTCAAAGGCTAAAAGAGCAGAAGAAAAGCTAGAGCAAATATTTAAACTACGAGAGCACTATGGTGCATCAGTCGAAAATGCTGATAACCAAGCGTCTTTCATTATTAGTAGAAATACTAAAGCCTGTTATGACTTGGCTAAAAAAGTAGCCACCTCAAGCGCAAAAATAATTATTCAGGGCGAAACGGGAACGGGAAAAACACTGCTGGCAAGCACAATCCATCAATACAGCAAAGTCTGTGACGGTCCATTTATTGAGCTTAATTGCGCAGCAATGCCTGAGTCATTGCTCGAGGCTGAACTTTTCGGCTACGTGCCTGGCGCTTTTACTGGCGCATTGAGTAAAGGCAAAACCGGACTACTAGAAGCGGCTAACAATGGCACACTATTTCTCGACGAAATAGGTGATCTACCTCTTAGTTTACAAGCAAAGCTACTCAAAGTGATTGCTGAGCACCGTTTTATTCCCGTCGGTGGCACTGAGTTTAAAACCACCAACTTCCGTTTGATTTCGGCAACGCATCACGATCTCAAGCGTTTGGTTGAAGCTAAGTTATTTAGAGAAGACCTACTGTACCGTTTAAACGTTGTGCCTATTAGCCTGCCTCCTTTGAGAGAAAGAACCGATGAAGTTAAACCTCTACTCGAGCACTTTATTCAACACTTTAACCACAAGTATGAATTGGATTGTCGATGGCATCCCGACCTCATTGCGCAGTTAAGTTCGTATGATTGGCCGGGCAATATTCGCGAGTTAATCAATCTAACAGAGCGCTTAGTTGTTACGGCAAATGAATCTTTAATTACGGTGGCTCAATTACCAAAAGAGCTTGCTATTAAGAAGGTGATGAACTCAGGAACTCATACATTGAAATCTCAAGTGGAGGCCTTGGAGCAACAATTAATCACCGAAGCTTTGCTTGAGCACGGAACAACTCGAGCAGCTGCGAAAGCACTTGATATAGATCAGTCAACCTTAGTTAAAAAACAAAAGCGTTGGCGTCAACATAACAATGAGGAACAAGAAGACGATGTTTGATATTGAAGCTTTAAAATTGCGTCAAGAGGCTTTTATCAATGGTGAATGGGTATCAGGGGCCAGTGTAAAAGGACAATCAATTTTAAATCCAGCGACGGATGAAAAAATTGGTTCTGTCCCTTGTTTAAGCCGCGAACAAATTGATGCTTGCATCGTTGATGCCGAGGTAGCTTTTTATAAATGGCGTGATGTTAGCGTGCGCCAGCGTTGTGCACTTCTGGCAAAATGGGCAGAGAAAATAACGAATGACAGAGAGCGAATTGCAAAAATCCTAACCTTGGAACAAGGAAAGCCCCTGCATGAGGCGCTCGGTGAAATAGATTACGCCATCAGCTATGTCAATTGGTACGCCCAGCCTTCACTGATGGAGCACGGTGGTGTTCTGCCTTTTGCAGAAAACGCAGACACAATGATTGTCACTAAAGAGCCTGTTGGTGTGTGTGGTGCTATTACACCTTGGAATTTTCCCGCTGCAATGATTACTCGTAAAGTTGCTCCAGCCCTAGCCGCGGGTTGTACTATGATTGTAAAACCTGCTCCTGACACTCCATTTACTGCCTTAGCTTTGGTTGAGTTAGCTGCGCAAGCAGGTATTCCTGCTGGTGTCTTAAATGTAGTGACCGGCGAGGCAGAAGTCATCGGTCAATGTTTAACGCAAAGTCATATTGTTCGTAAGTTGAGCTTCACGGGCTCTACTGGTGTTGGAAAATACTTAATGGCCGCATCCGCCACGAACGTAAAACGATTATCTTTGGAGCTTGGTGGAAATGCACCATTCATCGTGAGCGAAAATGCTGACATAGAAAGCGCGGTACAAGGAGCTATGGTTTCCAAGTTTCGCAATGCTGGGCAGACCTGTGTTTGTGCCAATGCTTTTTACGTCCATGAAAGTATCTATGACGACTTTTCCCAACTACTTGTCGAGCGTGTAAGCAAATTAACCTTAGGTTTAGGCTCTCAAGATGGCGTTGATATGGGGCCTTTAATTAATCAAGAAGCCTTAGAAAAAGTGGAATCCTTGTTACAGGATGCCGTAACAAAAGGAGCTGAAGTAGTATGTGGTGGAGAACGCTGGGAACAATCACCAAATTGGTTTAAACCCACTGTTTTAAATTCTGCAACGATTGAAATGGACTGCGTAAAACAAGAGATATTTGGTCCTATCGCACCCTTGATAAAGTACAGCGATGAGAACCAGCTACTAGCGCATTTACGCGCGCAAAATACTGGGTTGGCGGCCTACTTTTACAGTTCTAATTTAGCTCAAATTAAACGAATTTCACGCGTAATCGAAGCAGGGATGATCGGTGTTAATACGGGGTTGATTTCTGATGCAGCAGTCCCTTTTGGCGGTATTAAGTCCTCTGGTGTTGGTCGTGAGGGCGGTAAGCAGGGAATCGAGGAATATCTGGAAACAAAGTACATAAAAGTGTGTTAGCAACAAAATAATAATATTGACGTCTTTAACAACAAAGGAAAAAACTATGAAATGTATAACAAAACTACTTAATGTTGCGATTGCAAGTGCTCTACTAGCTTCGGCAGGTGCAGCTTTAGCTGAAACGAGCCCAATCGAAGAGTTACAAAAAGACATGCCAAACAACTGGACTAAATGGGGTAAAGAGAACCAAATTGGTGCACTTAATTATCTAGATAATGAGCAAGCGCTAAGAGGTGTAAAAGCGGTTAAAACAGGTGAAACTTTTACCCTTCAACTACCACTTACTCATGGTATCGGTCCTGTTTTTCCCGGTAGAGTGCCAGCAAGACACTTTATGACCCAAGATCAAAGTATGTATTCAACTGGCAAGTTAGACGCATTAGCGGGTGGTGTGAAATATTCAGATGATGCGGTATTCATGTATCTACAAGGTACTACACATATGGATGCGCTTGGTCATGCTTGGTATGGTGATAAAGTATTCGGTGGCGTATCTGCTGATAGCACCGTGCATGGTCATGACCATGTTGATGTTGGTGTACTGGGAGAGCATGGTGTCGTTGGTCGAGGTATTCTGTTAGATGTTGGCCGTTTGAAGGGGGGTAAATCAGGCCGTCTTCCTGTTAGCAGTTGCATTACACTGGATGATTTGAAGGAAACAGCGAAAGCTCAAAACGTCAAAGTTGAAAAGCGTGACATACTGTTAATCCGCACTGGTTCTGTAGGTCGCTTTTATGCCGATACTCCTGATGCACCATGGTCAGCTACAACTGAGCCTGGGCTGTGTTATAGCAAAGAACTAATAAGATGGGTTGATAACATGGAAATTCCTGTTATTGCGGCTGATAATCTAGCTGTAGAGCTTGTGCCACAAAATATCAATGGTCAAGATTATGTGATTCCTCTACATGGCGCGTTAATTCGTGACCTTGGTGTAGTATTGAGTGAATTATATTGGTTAGATGATTTAGCAAAAGACAGTGCTGAAGACGGTCAGTATACATTCCTATTTTCTGCGGCAGCCTTGAAAATGAAAAAAGGGTCAGGTTCTCCAATTAATCCGATAGTAATTAAATAATAAAGCGCTAAACTACTGTAATAACTGTGCTAGGTTATTACAGTAGTTTAGTTACAGTCAGCAGGGGACACTACCTAGGTTTTAAAGTGTCATTGTAATAGACTGCTGATATCGGCGCTGGTTCGCATAATTCATTTAAGCGCGCCGCGATTTAACCATACTACTACGCCACGGCTCAATGCTACGTGTTTTTTCATGGCCATTTCATAATTTAAATTATGAAATGGTAAGTCGGGTTTATAAGGGTTTTATTTAACAGATCTTTCTCCAGTTAAATACTCTATCGAATCTATCAGGCGCTTAACTGCTTTATCTGGGATGTCATCAAAACCCACAGCATACTTTTTCATGTACTCATAGGTTGCAGTTATTATTGAGGGGGGATTACCGATTGAACCAGTTTGTCCCGTGAAACCTTAGCTCTCCATGCTATTTAACTAATTGCTTATATGTCATCAACTATGTACGCATATAAAGTCTTTATTTGAGGGTTATTAAGCCTAATGATGGTAAGCTCATTACCGAATAACACAAGCAACTGCAATAACTTCAAGTAATGTAGTAGACTTACATTAATATCAAAAGTACAAAAGCATAGTTTTACTTTTAGTACCCACATTAGTACCCATAGGCTACGGCCTTTAATTAAAGGTCATATAAATCAAATGAGTAGAGCTGGAATACAGTGGTTCCCTGGGCACATGAATAAAGCCCGTAATGAAATTAAAGAAATCATGCCACAAATGGATGTGATCATTGAAGTGCTTGATGCGCGCATTCCTTATAGTAGTGAAAACCCGATGGTGGCTTCGCTGCGTGAAGGCAAACCGGTGATTAAAATTTTAAATAAAGCGGATTTAGCTGACCCTAAAATGACCCAAGAGTGGATGAACTACTTTGAGCAAGAAAGTGGTGTGAAGGCGATTGCATTTGGTAATGATAAAGCGGCGGAAGTGCACCGTATTAATGAGTTGTGTAAAAAGTTGGTGCCGCACAAAGTGGGTGCTGATAAGCAAGTTAAAGCCATGATCATGGGTATTCCTAACGTGGGCAAGTCGACGTTAATTAATACGTTAGCGGGGCGTATTGTGGCAAAAACTGGTAATGAGCCAGCGGTGACTAAAGCGCAGCAACGCATTAAGCTTGAAGACGGCATTATGTTGTACGACACGCCGGGTATGTTGTGGCCAAAAGTTGAAAACGAAAACTCGGGCTACCGTTTAGGTGCTACCGGTGCGATACGTGATACCGCACTTGAATATGAAGATGTTGCCAGTTATACCGCAGAATATTTATTACATGCTTATCCTGAGCTGTTAAAAGCACGCTATAAAATTGCTGAATTACCAGAAAGTGATTGGGAATTTGTTGAAATGGCGGGTAAAAAGCGTGGTTGTATTCGTGGTGGTAATCAAATTGATACTTATAAAATGTCAGAAATTCTAATTAATGAATTACGCGATGGCATTATTGGTCGTATTACCATGGAAACGCCAGCTATGCGTGAGGAAGAAGAAGTGATGGTTGCTGAGCTTCGTGCTGCGGCGGAGGCTAAAAAAGCCGCTAAAGAAGAAGAGAAAAAACAACGCAGAGCGCGAGCACGTAAAAACCGCCGTTAATTGTTTTTACATTAGGTAGCTCACTAAATAACAGACATAAAAAAAGCCCGTAAGGGCTTTTTTAGTTTCATATCTACCGTCACCGATATGAGCAATGTAGCAAGTAAAATGTAGGGCGGTTACCCGTTATCAATATCAAGGGGCGTTGCGATTAATAACAGGTAACCAAGCTTTAACGTGGGCTACACGTGTTTCAGGGTCGAGAAACAAAACAGTTTATTCCGTACAAGTAGTGATGCTTTACCGTCTTGTTGATATTGATTATCAGTTAGATTTGTCGAACTGTCAATACTCAATTGAAAATAATTCTCATTTATTTGTGGCTTTGTAAAAAGCTCAATAAAAGCAATGTATTGGCATTTAAACTAGTGTTGGGCTTTATAATTATGGTGTTTTCTGGTTATTCACTCTGCGATTTATTTGTGCCACCAACTCTTTATCTTTGCTTCCCTCGCTATCGACGATAAGTAAAAAGTGATCGCCTTGCTTATCTATCACTTTGATAACTGTATTTTCAAGTTGTGTTTTACCATAAGTTACTTCAACGCTAGCTATATCTTTAAAGTGTTTTAAGTTTGATTCAAGTTGGTCTTGTTCATTTTTCCAATAACTAAAAATATAGTTGTCGCTTATACCATTGCCGTCGTTACGAAAATCTACCCATGCATCGCTGTAAAAAAATAGCACATCTTCATCAATAGGCACTAATTGATGACGCTTCAAAAATTGCATTTGAAATGACCATAATTTATCGCCCTTAACGATCGCGGTACTCGGTAACAAGTAAACCTCTTCGAGCAAGCTTAAAAATAAAATGGGAGCCCAAATTATGGCGATCACAATATTTCTTACTCGCCATTTAGAGTTGTATGCAAGTGCGTCAGATGATTGGTTCAGGTGTTGAATGTAGTTAACTAATGGCAGCCAAAGCAAAGGAATTATACACAGCGCAAAAGTTGAGTAATCGTCAAACCGTGTTGTTACTGTAAGTACTAAAAGGAGTAGCCATGCCACAATAGCTAGCGCATTAGGCATTATTTTGTTCTTTTTATGGTGCTCTTGACTGTGTGCAAGGAGCTCCAAAAATAAAGGATAGAAAAAGAACAGCGAAAAAATCCCGCGAGCAATCGGCATGATATGACTATTTTGCTGTATTTTAATTGCTTTCCAGTTGCGATAACTCCAGTAGT